>NZ_DIPG01000010.1:21145-22889 GCF_002426325.1 Syntrophomonas sp. UBA5494
CCCCATCAGCAGAAAATGGTGGTAGGTGAAACCAACATCATTCCCATGCAGCTTCCCGGCTTGCTGGAAGAACGGCTGGTTTTGGAGATCTTTAATCCATCCCGCAGCGTTTTTGCTTCCCAGGGGGATCCAGCCGTAGTCGTATCCAAAAATGGTTCCGCTTATGAGATAACTGCTTTAAAACCCGGCAAGGCCTCCCTCAAGATCAAACTCCTGGGCTACATTCCTTTAAAATCAATATCCATCGAATCGGTCCCGCCTCGACGGGTGGTGGTTGGAGGACACTCCATCGGGGTTTTGCTGCAATCACGGGGCATAATGGTGGTGGGTTTTGCGCCTATTGTTGACAGCCAGGGGCAAAAACTATATCCCGCCCGGGAACAGGGGGTGGAGATTGGGGATCTGGTCCTAAAAGTCAATAATCAGGATGTAAGCACTGAAACCGATTTGGCACAAATCATCGATACCGTCAAAGACAGCGAACTGGTCCTCAATATTAAACGCAAGGACCGGATCATTGATTTGACAATAAAACCGGCTTTTTGTGCAGAGACCCAGCGTTTTCGGGTGGGGCTTTTTGTTCGCGACGGGGTGGTGGGAGTAGGCACCATGACCTTTTGGGACCCCGAAACCCGCCAGTATGCAGCCCTGGGACATATAATCATGGATGCGGACACCAAGCAAGGTATCGATGTATTAAAAGGGCGCATCGTATCTGCATCAATTCAGACCATCAAACCCGGCAAACCCGGGCGTCCGGGGGAAAAAATCGGGGTCTTTCAGGGTGAGAGCACCCTTAAAGGCAGTATTTCTAAAAATACTGAAGCCGGCATTTTTGGGAGCACCGAGGGCGTAGTCGAAAACCCGGCCTCGGCGCACAGCGTTGAAATCGGCTATGCCCATCAGGTTCATACCGGCCCGGCCCATATATATACAGTTGTAAACGGCACCAGCATCGAGGAATTTGAAGTGACTATAGAAAAAGTGTACCCGGAACGTAAAAATGGCAAAGGTATGGTGGTTAAAATCGAGGATCCCCGTTTGTTGACCATCACCGGGGGCATTGTCCAGGGCATGAGCGGCAGTCCCATTGTGCAGGACGGGCGTTTGATAGGGGCAATAACCCATGTTTTCCTAAACGATCCTCAGCGCGGCTACGGTATATTTATGGATAACATTTTGTCGGAAATGCCGGTACAGAATAACACTGTAAGCTCTTTTTCGACATCGATTTTTTCGCCCGCCCTGGCGAACTGTGCTTAAAAGCCCCCTTATTTTCAATATCGGTTGTCAGCCCCTCTCCAGATCCTGGTTTAGTCCCTTTGTTTGTTTATGACATTGCCTGTGGTATTTTAGGTTAATTTAGGTTAATAAAAAAGCAGGAAATACCTGGGGAATAGTCGAAATCGGTTCTACAATGAGTCGGGAATAGGAGGGGTTTTTAAGAAATGTTTTTTGATAACGACAAAATCAAAGTTCTGATTGCAGATGACAACCGTGAATTCTGTGGAATACTCAGGGATTATTTCACTAATGATCCCGATTTTGAATTAGTTGATGTTTGCACCAACGGTATGGAAGTTCTTAATGTTTTACAAAAACAAGAGGTTCAGGTTTTAATTCTAGATCTTATCATGCCATACATGGATGGAATTGGAGTATTAGAGAAAATTAACAGCATCAATCTGGAGACCAGACCCAAGATCATCATACTAACCGCTTTCGGACAAGAAAATGTCACCCA
>NZ_DIPG01000010.1:23055-26182 GCF_002426325.1 Syntrophomonas sp. UBA5494
GGAGACCGGGTCAGGCAAGTGGTCAGAGACATCAAGCCCCGGGAAGAAAACCGGGGCGGAGTGGCCACATTGACCGTGCATCACGGCAGCGCGAAAAACCTTGAGGTTGAGGTCACCAAAGTCATTCACGAAATCGGAGTGCCGGCTCATGTAAAGGGATATCAGTATTTGCGCGACGCCATAATGCTGGTGGTTGAAGAGATCAATTACCTGGGCGCGGTGACCAAGGAACTGTATCCGGCTATTGCTCAAAAATATGACACTACTCCCAGCCGGGTGGAAAGAGCTATTCGCCACGCCATCGAATTAGCCTGGGATCGCGGGGATGTAGACAAGATCAATAAGGTGTTTGGGTACACCATCAGCGGTGAAAAAGGCAAGCCTACGAATTCTGAGTTCATAGCCATCATAGCCGACCGCCTGCGCTTGGAAAACAAGGTTAGCTAACCGAGTTTAAGAGAACACTCTGTAAGAAATTACAGAGTGTTTTTTTATGCAGAAAAACCCCCGGCCTGACCGGGGAAGGTCTTGCAAAAGCCGCCCCTTTGAGGGGCAGCCGGCAAAGGCATGCGGTTGGCAGAAGTTCAGTGCGCTTTAAGGCGCCGCCGGCAAGACGCCCTTATAGGGCTGACGCATGCCACCGGTTACCAGCGCTGGTCATGACTGGGCGCATGACTATTACAGGTGGAGATTTTTGATGGTTCCGCGGCATAATTCCTATATTGTGACCGGGGTGGTATACTGGACAAGGAAGATTTTGGCCGGAGTTGCATTTAAGAACCCGGTTAAGGCCATATTAATTATCGATACAAGGCAACAGCGTTGTAAACCGCCTTTTAAAAATTAATAGGAGATTGGTTGATGATAAATGAAGATCGGCTTGTAAAAGGCTTTTGTAAACTGGTCGGTACCGCCTCGGTATCAGGGCGCGAAGGAGCCGTACGGGACTTGTTGATCAAGGCCATGGCCGACCGGGGCCTCAAGGCGACAGAAGATGCGGCTGCCCTTACGGTTAACGGCGAATCCGGAAACCTGTTGGCGCGCATTCCCGGGAATGCGCCTGGCCAGAAGGTGCTTTTCGCCGCCCACATGGATACAGTTGAGCCGGGAGAGGGTGTCGTTGCCGTGGTTGAAGCGGGTATTATCCGCAGCCAGGGTGATACCATACTGGGATCAGACGATAAAGCCGCCATTGCCGCCCTCCTGGAAGCCCTGGATGTATTACGGGAAAAACATCTGGCCTTTCCTGATTTGGAGCTGCTTTTCACAGTAGGGGAGGAACAGGGTTTGAAGGGGGCCAAGGCCTTCGATTTCAGCGTGCTCCAGTCGGAAATCGGCTATGTTTTGGATGCCGGGGGAGAGCCGGGTTGTATCGTGATACAGTCCCCCTGTCAGAATGAAATAGAATATGAGGTATACGGGCGGGCAGCTCACGCTGGCATCAACCCGGAGGAGGGCCTTAACGCCATTCACCTGGCAGCCAAAGCTTTATCGTCCATGCCCTCCGGCCGTATTGATCACGATACCACCTGTAATTTCGGGCTGATTGCCGGGGGGAAAGCCCGCAATATAGTGGCTGAATACTGCCATGTCAGGGGGGAGGCCCGCAGCTTATCGCGCCGCAAACTGGATGAGCTTACCGCCGCCTTGACACAGACATTCTGCGACGAAGTCGAAAGACAGGGGGGCAGGGCTCAAACCAGCATCACTTTGCTCTACCCCGAGATAAGCCTCAAGCCAGACGATGAAGTGGTGCGCCTGGCGGCCTCAGCAGCCAGATCAATCGGGCTCAAACCGCGTTTGATAAAAACCGGCGGAGGCAGTGATGCCAGCATTATTCATGGTGCGGGAATACCCTGTGCCAACCTGGGGGTGGGCATGCAGAAGGTGCATACCTGCCAGGAATTTATTAAGCTTTCCGACCTCTCAGCCGTAACCCGGCTCATTCTGGCCATCATACAAACCGCTGTTGAACAAAATCCGGACTCAAACCCGTAATCAATGCAGGCTGAGGCGAATATACTCCTGAAGAAGCATTTCTCCTGGCACTTTTTCCAGCCAGGCCAGTATTTCTCCGATTTTGCCCTGCATGGTCATGCTGTTATGAGCGATAAAAATGTTCATTACCATCACCTCTGCTGCAGTATATGCAGGAGGTGGAAGAGTTATACAGGGAGGGCTCAAAATGTATTTCGAGGAGAAAACTATCGAATCCAAGCCCATATTTAAAGGGAGAATCATCGAAGTCAAGGTCGACCGGGTGCTCCTGCCCGGTGGGCAGGAGAGCACCCGCGAGATCGTTTTGCACGCCGGCGCGGTGGCTATCGTTGCCATCGATGACCAGGAAAACCTGTACCTGGTGCGCCAGTACCGCAAGCCTTTGGAAAAAACCCTGCTGGAGATTCCGGCCGGCACCCTGGAAGAAGGGGAAGAACCGCTGCATTGCGCCCAGCGCGAATTGGAGGAAGAAGTGGGAATGAAAGCGGAACGCTGGGAGAAACTGCTGTCCTATTACAGCGCGCCCGGCTTTTGCAACGAGCTTTTACATATATTCCTAGCCACCGGACTCACTCCCGGAGTCGTCCATTTGGATGCGGATGAATTCGTTGAAAGAGTCATTATGCCGTTAGACCAGGCCGTTAAGGCTATTGAAACCGGCCAAATCGCAGACGGTAAAAGTATTATCGGCATACAGTGCTGGTTGAACCGTAGGGCGGCTAAGTAGATGCATCGTTATTACGCTGATTTGCATATTCATATCGGCTCTGCACAGGGAAGGGCAGTTAAAATTACCGCGTCACGGCATTTAACCCTGCATAAGGTGCTTTTTCAGGATGCCCCGCGCAAAGGTCTGGATATAGTGGGGATTGTGGATACGGGCAGTCCGTTGGTCAGCGCAGAAATGGAAGCCATGCTCACAGAGGGCTCTCTACAGGAACTGGCGGGGGGCGGGTTTTTGGCCAACAATGGAGTCTTGCTGGTCGCCGGGTGTGAAATAGAAACCTGTGAAGGCATACATGTTATTATCTACCTGCCTGACCTGAAGAGTATCCGGACTCTCCAGAAATACCTGCATACCAGGGTCAAAAATCCCAACCTCTCCACTCAGGCGGCTCGATGCAGCACT
>NZ_DIPG01000010.1:26392-27015 GCF_002426325.1 Syntrophomonas sp. UBA5494
GCAGATCAAGGTATTGGAACTCGGCCTCAGCGCCGACACCGATATGGCCGACTGCATTGCGGAAACCCGCCCGGTGAGCTTTCTATCCAATTCTGACGCCCATTCCTCGGGCAACATCGGGCGCGAGTTCAATCTGTTGCGCATGCAAAACAAGAATTTCGAAGAGCTGCGCTTGTGTCTGTACAAATCCTCGGGGCGCAATGTGGCTGCTAATTTTGGCATGGACCCCCTTCTGGGGAAATACCACCGCACCTATTGCAATAAATGCCGGCGCATTGCGGTTGAAGAGGCTCCGATCCTCAAATGCCCGGTCTGCGGGGGTACAGACGTGGTGATGGGGGTGTATGACCGCATCGTCAGTATCCGCGACTATGACGAACCGCACCACCCGGTGGGCCGGCCCCTTTATCGTTACCGGGTTCCTTTGAAAGATTTGCCGGGAGTGGGGCCCCGTACCCTGCAAAGCCTATGGCAGGCCTTTTCCAGTGAAATCGATATCCTTGAAAATGCCCCTATGGAGCGGATAGCCAAGGTGGGGGGAGCGCGTCTGGCCGCTTTGATTCTCGGGATGAGGAAGGGCCGGCTGAATATCCAAGCCGGCGGGGGAGGGTATTATGGAAAGG
>NZ_DIPG01000010.1:27097-32197 GCF_002426325.1 Syntrophomonas sp. UBA5494
AATATCCAAGCGGGCGGGGGAGGTTATTATGGAAAGGTTCTGAAAGGAGACGGAGAACATTAAACCTGTATACGTAATAGGACACAAAAACCCGGACGTTGATTCCATCGCCGCAGCTATAAGCTACGCCTGCTTTAAGAATCATGGCGGAACCCAGCCTCATATTCCCGCAGCGGCCGGGTCGATCAACAGCGAAAGCGAATTCGTCCTGCAGCAACTGCGTATAGAAAGACCCCTGGAGCTGGCCAGTGTGGGAACCATTGCCGAGGATCTTCTGGACAGCAAGCCCATAACCACTACCAGGGCTGATGTTGATCTGACGACACTGGGCAAATTGATGCGTGAGCAGAATATCAAAACCGTTCCGGTGGTAGATGAGGATGCCAAGTTTCTAGGCCTGGTTACCATCGGCGATATGGCCCTGCTGTTCCTGGAGCAGTTGGGTTCGGGCATCGATATTGCAGAAACTCCGGCAGTGCTGAGCCGACTCCTGGCCTTGCGGGTGGGTGAGGTGATGAAAAGCCAGGATCTGGTTCTTTTCGAACACGACGATACCATTGAAGAGATCAAAAGGAGTATGTTGAGCACCCGTTTCCGCAATTATCCGGTAGTAGGCGAACAGCACCGCTTCCTGGGCATGATCTCGCGCTACAACCTTTTGGCCATGCGCCGCAAGCAGCTCATTCTGGTGGATCATAATGAGAGCAAACAAGCCATTGACGGGATTGAAGAAGCAGAGATCGTAGAGATTATCGACCATCACCGGGTGGGCGATCTGCAGACCCTGTCCCCGATATATTTTTATAATCAGCCGGTCGGGTCGACCTGTACCTTGGTTGCCGAGCATTTCTTTAATAGCCGGGTGCCTTGCGACAAGAGCTACGCGAGTTTGATGCTGGCCGGCATCATGACCGATACCATGTTGTTCAAATCGCCCACTACCACGGAAAAAGACCGCAAGATCGCCCGGCAACTGGAGCAAATAGCGGGACTGAACGGGCTGCAATGGGGAAAAACCATCCTGGAAAAGGGAAGGCATTTTGACGAACAGGATGAGCTCAGTATGATAACCTCTGATTTAAAGGAATATCAACAGGATCACCTGCTCTTCGCCATCGCTCAAATCGAGACCCTGGAGCTGCACCAGCTGCACCACCGTCAGCAGGAACTGCGCCGGGCTATGGAGGCACTGTGCCAGTCCCGCGGCTATGATTTCATGTGTTTGATGGTCACCGCTATTCTGGAGGAATGCACCGAGCTGCTCATCGCGGGTCCGCAAGCCATATTGTTGGAAGCCGCTTTTCAAAGCCAGGCCCAACAGGGGGTAATGGCACTGGACGGGGTAATGTCCAGGAAGAAGCAGGTGGTTCCGGTTATCATTCAGCATATCAGGCAAAAACAAATCGTATAGAGCATTTCGAAAACCGAAAATGAACAGTACCTGCCGGGGGCTTGAGAATCGACATCTCAGGCCTTTTTCTTTTTGCATAAAGTTACCATGGCTAAAATATTATTGTTACAGGCCATGCTTGGCTGCCAATTTATATGCCACGGAAAATGCCTCGCCAGGGAGATTAGTGCATGAACTTACGTTTTAAATTAAAAGAGCATTTTCGCGAAAACCGCATCCAGTACTGCATGGTGGTAGCGCTTTTTACGTTGGGATTAATCATGGGAGCCTTCAAAGTGGGCGACCTGGACGGAGCGGTCCGAGAGCGGCTGCTGCAAATGATCGATCTCTATCTGGGGGGCCAGGAAGGAGTATACGGCCCCACCGTTTTTGTCAGCGCTTTGATCAATCAGGGCCGGTTTATGCTGGCCATCTGGGCCTTGGGACTGACGGTGATAGGCATCCCCCTTATCCTGGCGGTGATCTTCATGCGGGGCTTTTCGCTGGGATTCACGGTGGGGTTTCTGTTTCAGGAAAAGGCCGGTCAGGGGGTATTATTAACCTTTATCTCACTTCTGCCGCAAAACCTCATCTATATTCCGGTTTTGCTGATCGTGTCCGTTGTGGCGGTAAACTTCTCGCTGTATATCGTGCGGGGGCGCAGCTACCGCAAAGCCCCCTTAGGGGTTAGCCTTTTGGGATATACCTCGCTGTTCGGCGTCCTGATGCTGGTATTTATGCTGGGGGCCTTTATTGAAGCCTACCTGGTACCCTGGCTTTTACATAGCTTTATAAAATAATGGGAGGTGTCTGAATTGGTTATTCTGGTCGGAAATTGGAAAAAGAAATTGGTCAAAATTCTCGCTGTAATCGCTTTAATTGCAGTCTTTGCCGCTGCCATGCCGCTGGTGACCGGTCTCCTCTATGAACAGGTTCCGGTTATAAGCACCTGGTTCCAGGATGAACAGCCCAGCGGGAATCCTATGAGGGTGGAAAACGGCGAAAAGAATTCCAGGTTCCAGCAGCTGGTGGATCAGTTTGTCTTTAAACTGCAGGAATTTTACTATGAGGAATAGAGGAGGTGCAGGAAAAGTTTTTAAAGATGTCTAATAGAATAAAAAAATGAAAGAAACTTGGGCCATGTTAACCTGCCTTGAAGCTTTTATTGAATACCTTGACTATGAGAAAGGTTTGTCACTCAACAGCCGGGAAGCCTATCGGCGCGACCTTACCAAATTGTATGCTTTTCTCGAAAGTACTGGTCGGAGCGTTGATCCGGTTGAGCTTAATAAACAGGATATCATGGCTTTTTTGACCTGGCAGCTGGATAAGGGTCAGGCTCATTCCACCATTGCCCGCAGCCTTTCCAGCATCAAAGGCTTTTTCAAGTTTCTTATCCTGGAGGGGCTGATAACCCATAATGCTGCCCTGGATTTAGAAAACCCGCGTATCAAACGCCATTTACCCCGGGTTCTTACGGTATCCGAAGTAGACCGCCTGATGGAGATCCCGCCGGTGGCCATACCACGCGGTTTGCGGGACCGGGCTATGCTGGAATTAATGTACGGCACCGGGATACGGGTGTCCGAAATGCTGGCCCTGGAGGTCAACGATATCAACTTAACTGCAGGTTTTTTGCGCTGTCTGGGCAAAGGCCGCAAAGAACGGATTGTTCCCGTAAACGGCAGCGCCCTCCGCTGGGTGGAACATTACCTGGCGCACGGCCGCCCGCTTTTGCTCAAAAATCTTAGACAGCACACCCTGTTCCTCAATGCCCGCGGCAGCAGTATGAGCCGGCAGGGTTACTTTAAAATTCTGAGCGGATATGCGCAGAAAGCCGGCCTGGACAAGGATATCACCCCCCATACCCTGCGTCATTCCTTTGCCACCCACCTTTTGGAAAACGGGGCGGATTTGCGTTCTGTACAGGAAATGCTGGGCCACGCTGACATTTCCACCACGCAGATCTACACCCATCTGACCCGCTCCCGGCTTCTTGAGGTGTATCAGCTTTATCATCCCCGCGCCTGATGCTTACCCCTCTTAATGCTCAGGTTCATTTGGGGTAAGCTATGATCATAATTCATGGCATTATACGACAGGTTGATAATATTGAGACCGACCAAGGAGGTTTGCAATGAAGAGAAGGGCTATACTGATTATCCTGGACGGGGTTGGGATTGGCGCCGCTCCGGATGCTGCCCTGTACGGAGATGAGGGCAGTAACTCGCTGGTCAATACTGCTGCGGTGCTGAATGGATTGGCACTTCCCAATATGGCCAGCCTGGGACTGGGGCATCTGGCCAGGATACCGGGGGTGAGCGCTCAACCCGCACCGATTGGGGCTTATGGGTTTATGGAGCCGTTGTCTAAAGGAAAAGACAGCACTACCGGGCATTGGGAGATTATGGGAGTGGTCTTGAGCCAGCCGTTTCCCACCTATGGGAAAGGGTTCCCGGAAGAGATTATCAAATCATTTGAAGAGCAGACCGGGCGCAAGAGTTTGGGCAATGTTGTCGCATCCGGCACCGAAATCATCGAACGCCTGGGGGACCAACACATAAAAACCGGCTGTCCCATCGTTTATACCTCTGCCGACAGCGTGTTTCAGATAGCCGCCCATGAGGATGTAATTCCCGTGGAGGAACTGTATGCCATGTGCAAGACTGCCCGGGAATTGCTGCAAGGCGAGCATGCCGTAGGCCGGGTCATCGCCCGCCCTTTCATTGGACAACCCGGGAGCTTGCAACGTACCAGCAACCGTCATGACTATTCTTTAGTCCCTCCCAGGAATATACTGGACTTTATTGAAGAAGCCGGCGGCAGGGTGGTCGGCATAGGCAAGATTAAGGATTTATTCGGGGGGCGCGGGGTCGGCGACAGCCGTCCCACCACTTGTAATGAAGACGGCATCGAGTTGCTCAAATCAGCCCTGGGCGAGGCGGACAGCAGTCTGATTTTTGCCAACCTGCTCGATTTTGACCAGGTTTACG
The DNA here is from genome assembly GCF_002426325.1 of Syntrophomonas sp. UBA5494. Taxonomy (NCBI): domain Bacteria; kingdom Bacillati; phylum Bacillota; class Clostridia; order Eubacteriales; family Syntrophomonadaceae; genus Syntrophomonas; species Syntrophomonas sp. UBA5494. The sequence goes on from NZ_DIPG01000010.1 coordinate 31,481, forward strand.
GGCATAGGAATAATGTGTCGGGATATGCCCAGGCATTGACCCTGTTCGATGAAGCCCTGGCAGAGATTATGCAGTTGATGCACCGGGAGGATCTTCTGATCATTACGGCTGATCACGGCAATGATCCCACTACACCCAGTACCGATCATTCCCGGGAATATGTGCCTTTGCTGGTATATGGGCCCGCCTTCCCCGGAGGGGTGGAGCTAGGGCGGCGGCGCGGGTTTAGCGATGTAGGCCAGACCATAGCCGAACACCTGGAGATACCGGTTCAAGGGTTGGCCGGCCGAAGTTTTTATAAGGAATTGAAAGGGTTGTCATGAATTACCAGGACTTAATAATGAAAAAACGCGATGGATCAAAGCTCAGTGAGGCTGAGATCAATGTGGTCGTCAAAGGTATAAGCGATGGGAGCATGCCGGATTACCAGATTTCTGCCTGGGCTATGGCCGTTTATTTTCAAGGAATGGACAGTGATGAGACTACCTGGCTGGCCCTGGCTATGGCGCGCTCCGGCGACAGCATGGATTTGTCGCCTGTCAAAGGCATCACTGTAGATAAACACAGTACCGGCGGCGTAGGCGACAAGACCACGCTGGTGGCCATTCCGGTAGCCGCCGCAGCCGGGGTGCCGGTTGCCAAAATGTCCGGACGAGGCCTGGGCCACACCGGCGGCACCATTGACAAATTTGAGTCGATTCCCGGATTCCGGGTGGA
>NZ_DIPG01000010.1:32215-37136 GCF_002426325.1 Syntrophomonas sp. UBA5494
GGAAAAAGGCTATGAAGAGTTTATCGAGCAGGTCAACTGTTTGCATGCGGCTGTTATTTCGCAATCAGGCAATTTGGTGCCGGCCGACAAACGCCTCTATGCTATTCGCGATCTGACCGCTACTGTAGAGAGCATCCCTCTCATCGCCTCCAGCATAATGAGCAAGAAGCTGGCTTCCGGCGCAGCCGCTATTGTCCTGGACGTCAAGGTAGGGCAGGGGGCTTTCATGAAAGAGGTCGGCTCCGCCCGGGCCCTGGCAGAGGCAATGGTGGCTATCGGTCAGGGGGCCGGCAGGAAGATGGTGGCAGTTTTGACAGATATGGAACAGCCACTGGGGAATATGGTAGGGAATGCCCTTGAAGTAAGGGAGGCCATGGATACTTTACAGGGCCGGGGGCCCCAGGATCTGACCGAGATTTCCGTATATCTGGCCGCAGAGATGATTTTCCTGGGGCAGAAGGCAGACAGCCTCGAGGCCGCGCGGAGGTTGGCCCGGGATACTTTAAGCTCTGGAAAGGCTGCGGATAAGCTGGGCCAGATCATCGCCTGGCAGGGCGGGAGCTGGGATGAAAAAAGCCCCGGCTTTGGCCTGCCGGAGGCCGGCTTCAAACAGGCCGTGTGTGCGGACCGGAGCGGTTTTATACAGCGTATCGATGCGTTTGCAGTCGGACGGGCAGCTATGCACCTGGGAGCAGGGCGGGAGAGTCTGAATGACGTCATTGACCATGCCGTAGGGGTGGAACTCTTGAAAAAATGCGGAGATAAGGCAGAGGCCGGCGAACCCCTGGCAATCATGCATTACAACCGCCCGGAGCGGATGACGGCAGCTCAGGAATTACTGGCCCGGGCTTACCGGATCGGCAGCCAGGCTTTGCCGTTAACCCCGTTGATTTTCGATGTTATTCGGGGAGAATGATTGCATAATGATCGCAGAATAATAAACAAGTCGTCTTTCTACAAAATAAGCAAGAGGTGATAGCATTGTACTGGCAATGGTTTAACCCGACCCGGATTTTTTTCGGCAGGGGAGTAGTAGCTGAGCAGGCCTCCGGGCTTGCGGAACTGGGGCACATGGCCTTGTTAGTGACAGGTGAAGGGAGGTCCAGCCGGCTCAACGGATCTCTTGGGGATGTGCAGGAGGCTCTGAGCAGAGCCGGCCTGGGTTGCCAGATTTTTGACCAGGTTGAAGCCAATCCGAGTCTGGAAACGGTGCGGGCCGGAGCGCAACTGGCCAGAGAGGTTAAGGCTGATGTGGTGATCGCCGTCGGCGGCGGATCTCCGCTGGACGCAGCCAAAGCCATTGCCGTTCTGGCAGTCAATGATTTGGACGATGAAAGCTTGTTTGCTGCGGAGTTCACCGCAGCCTTGCCTACAGTTGCGGTTCCGACTACTGCCGGAACCGGATCGGAGGTAACTCCGTACAGTATCCTCACCTATCCCAAGATACAAAGCAAGCGCAATCTTTCCAGCCCTTTGCTGTATCCCGCCCTGGCCCTGGTGGATCCTGATTATTGTGCGACCCTGCCCCGCCACATCACGGTGGATACTGCTATGGATGCTTATTCACACGCCCTGGAAGGATATTTAAGCCTTAAAGCCAACCCCTTCAGCGACCGATTGGCTGAAGAGTCTTTGCGCATCCTGGGGGAGCAGCTGCGCCGCTTATGTTCAAAGGATATTCCTGCTGCGGAGGAGCGGGAAGCGCTCTCTTACGGATCGGTTTTAGCCGGCATGGTGATCAGCCAGACCGGCACCTCCATTCCTCACGCCCTGGGTTATGCCCTCACCTATTTCAAAGATATGCCTCACGGACGCGCCAATGGGCTGCTCCTGCCCGCTTACCTGCATTTCAATCTCAACAGCAAGGCCGGGGCTCGGGCGCAGGCGGTGCTTGATGCGTCCGGTTTTGATGATGAAGCGCATTTTGCCGCAACCATGCAGCAGCTGGCAGGTGAACCGCCCTATTGCAGTGAGCAGGAAAAGCAGGACTTCGTGGAGATTTGCTTGCGAGCTAAAAATATCCGCAATAATGTGGTTCAGCCCCGGGATGAGGATGTGGTTGATATATTCAGGCTCAGCCTGGGTTAGACGCGGCGGGTTTACCCCCGAAGCCAGGATTACCGGGTCAGCCACCCGGCCTGAACCACGCTGAATCCATGTACTGAATCTGAACCCTCGGTTTTGGAAAATTCAATGGTTACGTCTATTCCACCACTGACATTGCTGAATTGGGCAATATATTTCACCATGCTGGTCTGCGGATAGACTGTGGTGCTGAAATGGCTTTTTGATTGATAAACCCCATAGCTTTGGGTTATGTCTTGGCTGAACTGATCAAACTCGGCCTCAGACACCGTATTTCTCATATGCTCGTCAAAGTGCAGCGAGAAATTCTGGTAATCATTTTGTGAGAGCGCCATTAACATCTGCTCTGCAATGGGATCGGCGTGATTCCTGATGCGGGTTTCCTCGCGGAAGGCAGGCCGTCCCAAACACAGAGCCAGGATCACAAAGATGGCCAGTACGGCAACAGCAAAATACTTCAATATTATCGCTCCTTCCTTCCCTCCCTGGAATGGGGGAATTGACAATATCCCGGCTTAACCGCTCCTTGACCGGCCGCTTGGCCAAGAAATTTCTTGCCACTGTATCAGGGTAAAGAGAATAAACAATGTTTCTCTTGAGAAGACTTTTTTACCTGGCCTTGATTATGGAGGTATTCCAGGTGCGCGATGGCTTCGCCGGTGGCAAACCAGCGTTGGAACAACGGGGATTCATTCCAGTTTTTGTAATGCATATCCCAAGTCATCGAACCCGCTACCTGATAAGCGGTCTGGGCTCCATTGGCCAGAATCTGCATGATTTCATTTAATCTGACCCGGTGGTGCTCCTGCAGCTCCCGGACGCGGGCGGCGCAGTTGTGGATCAAACCGCGATGACCGGGCAATACCATTCTGACATGCAATTGCTGAATCTGCTCCAGGCTGTTTAAATATGAACCCAGCGAATCGTTCACATTAGGCCAGGCAGTGATGTTGGGGGTGATATCGTCCAGGATATGATCCCCGGAAATCAATATCTGCTGAAAGGGTTCATATAGGCAGAGGTGCCCCGGGCTGTGGCCCGGCGTCAGTATGGCTTCAAAGCGATATGAGCCTACGGAAATACGGTCTTTCGGGTTCAGGTAAACATAATTCATGAATTCTCCCGAAATATAGTCGCGCTTGTTGTAGCCTTTCCCCAGCATATTTGCCGGGAAACCGTGCCGGTTATAGAGGCGGTCTGATTCCCGCCCATAAGCAGGAGAAGCGGTCTCCATCAAGAGTTCGGCATCGACGCGGCTGCAGTAAACCCGCGCGTCCGAGGAACAAAGCTGATAAACCAGCCCGGAATGATCGCCATGCAAATGGGTTATAAAAAAGTCAATTTTGTCTAGTGAGGCATTAAACAGCTTAAGCCCTGACTTAAGGGCCTGAAGGCACTCCGACCAGTTGAAACCGGTATCTACCAGCAGGTGCCGCTCAGAACCTTTAATGAGATAGGCATTGGTGTATTTTAAAGGGTTTTTGGGCAAAGGCACTTCAATTCTATAAATATCCGGTAAGACTTCCTCTGGCATAGCTGATCTCCCCGAAACTTTATCCATATTCTTAAAGTATATCATATATCTTCCTGCACTCTGTAAACCCCTTAGCATAATACCCTCATTTCCTAAATATAATCTACTAATGACATCTTGGGGAGGTATCGCCTGCTATGAAAATCGGCAGAAACTGGGCCTGGATTGTCCTCGGCGCTTTCATCATTTGTTTGGTGTTCCCGGCAGCGGCAAAAGCTGAAACGCTGGACATCAAAGCGGAATCATACATCTTGGTGGATGCTGATTCCGGCCAGGTGCTGCTGGCGCATAATGAGCATAATAAAATGGCGCCGGCCAGCATGACTAAACTGATGACCCTGATTTTAGTCGCTCAGGACCTGGAGGCCGGCAAAGCGTCATTGACCGACATGGTGGTTGCCAGCGAAAATGCCTGGAAAATGGGAGGGTCCCAGATTTATTTGGAACCCGGCGAAAAGCTGAGTCTGGAGGAGATGCTGATATCCATCGCTGTCGGATCGGCTAATGATGCCTGTGTGGCTGTGGCCGAACATCTCGAAGGAAGTCATGAAGCATTTGTGGAGCGAATGAATAAAACCGCCCGGGAGATGGGGCTGCAGGATACCAATTTTGTAAATTCCTATGGTCTTCCCGCCGAGGGTCATTACAGCTCAACCTATGACATGGCGATCATAGCCCGCGCCGCTCTGAAATATCCCAAGCTGTTGGAGTACAGCTCGATTAAAGAATACGATCTGCGCAACGGGGAATTCAAGTTGTTCAATACCAATAAATTGTTGTGGTGGTATCAGGGCGCAGATGGCTTTAAAACCGGTTGGACCAATGAGGCCAAATACTGCCTGACCGCCACCGTGAAACGGGATGGATTGCGCCTGATCGCGGTAGTGATGGCCTCGCCGGAGCCGCGCGGAAACTTCCGGGACAGCATGCTCTTATTCAATTATGGCTACGCCAAACATGCTTATAAGAGCTTTTTCGAAAAGGGCAATGTATGCGGAGCGGTTAAAGTAGGCAAGGGTTTAGCCGACAGTATTGAGGTAGTGGCCGCTGCCGATGTTGGCACAATTTGCTTGAAAGGTGAGGAAAAGTCCCTTGCTTACAATCAGGTTCTGCCGCGGTATGTCGATGCCCCCATCGTGAAAAATCAGAAGATTGGAGAAATCGAGATATACAAAGACCAGAACCTGGTAAAAAAGGTTGACCTGGTAGCGGCTCAGGACGTCCCCGAAGCCGGGGTATTGAAAGAAATACTCAAACTTCTTCAGGGGGTGTTCCTCTTAAGATAAGCGAATGGCGGCAGCC
>NZ_DIPG01000010.1:37361-40255 GCF_002426325.1 Syntrophomonas sp. UBA5494
AAGCTTTATTAGCTGGAATTTTGTGGAAGGAAAGAAGCGGGCGCTGTAGAATGAACTGAATAGTATCGTGTCAGTGAGGGGAGAAGCAGAATGAGCCTGGAGTTTAAAAAAGTTCGCAGTACTTTGGTGGTACGGGTCTCAGGTGAAATGGATATGCTCATTGCGGATAAAATGCGCGCCGAAATAGATAAGAGGATCGATGACAGGAATATTAAGAACCTGGTATTGAACCTGGAAAAGGTCACTTTTATGGATAGTTCCGGCCTGGGTGTGGTGATCGGGCGCTACAAGAGGATTACCGCCAAGCAAGGCAGAATGTTTATTGTTGGCGCCAGACCACAGGTGGAGAAGATATTGTTTTTTTCCGGGGTCAACCGGTTGGTGCCGCTGTACAAGAGTGAACAAGAAGTAATTAACATCTAGGAGGTGGACGCCGGCGCAAGCCGGGAAACTCTATGAATGTACGGAATTATGTCAGGTTTGAATTCTTCAGTATCCCGGAGAATATTGCCTTTGCCAGGTCTTGTGTGGGCGCTTTTGCGTCGCAATTGGACTGCACCCTGGAAGATGTCGAAGAGATTAAGCTGGTTGTATCCGAAGCGGTATCCAATTGCATTATTCACGGCTATGAAAACAACCCTACTCAGATGATTACAGTGATCGTGAGTATTGATGATCACGGCGTACTGGAGATCGTGGTGGAGGACCGGGGCCGGGGCATAGAGGATTTACCCCGGGCCATGGAAGCAACCTATTCCAGCGATCCCACCCGGATGGGGCTGGGATTCACCTTTATGAAATCGTTTACCGATGATATGCAGGTCGATACCGCGCCCGGCAAGGGAACCACAGTGCGCTTGAGACGCTCTTTTCTGAAAAACGAGGAAGCCCTGGCATGAGGAGTTGATGATGGTGTCCTCTTATGATAATTACAAGGAAACCGAAGAGCTGCTCGCCAGGGTTCAAGCCGGCGACAACAGCGCCCGGGCCAAAGTGTACGAAGCCAATATCGGTTTGGTATATATGGTCATGGAGCGCTTCAAAAACACCTGTTATGATTATGAAGACTTGTTCCAGGTGGGTTCCATCGGGTTGTTGAAAGCTATCGACAAATTTGATTTTCAATACCAGGTGCGCTTTTCCACCTATGCGGTGCCGATGATAATCGGGGAAATTAAAAAATTCCTGCGCGATGACGGGATTGTCAAAGTGCAGCGCAGCATCAAGGAAAACTATGGCAGGATACGCTGGGCTCAGGATAAGCTGCGCGGCGAACTGGGGCGTGAGCCCAGTGTAGCGGAAATTGCCAGCACACTGGATATGGTCAAGGAAGATGTGGTGACAACCATCGAGGCCTGCCAGGCGCCGGCTTACATTCATGATGCCTTACCGGGGGACGACCGGGGTTCGCCGTCATTGATAGACCGCCTGGGGGATGAGGAAGGCAGCGTTCGGCTTTTGGAGCAAATGGCTTTGCGGGAGGCTTTGAGTAAACTCAGTGCCCGGGAGCGAGAAGTTATACTGCGCCGCTTTTTTAAAGACGAAACCCAGTCGGCAATAGCCACTGACCTGGGGGTTTCGCAGGTGCAGGTTTCCCGGATCGAAAAGATGGCCATTACAAAACTTAAAGAAATGCTGGGATAGTGTTAAGGAAACCATGAGAGGCGTTATCACTGGTGCTGTCGTGACACCAGGTTAACGCCTCCCTTTATGTTTACGGGAATAAATATGTGTGAGGTTCAGCAAAATATACTGTAAGTCAAAATAAAGGAGGTTATATTTTGCAGGTGAGAGTGGCAGAATTCGTGGGTCAATCCAATAAAAGCTGGCAGGACGCCATAGAACAGGCTGTAAGTCAGGCATCTAAAAAGTATCGCAACATTTCCGGAGTAGAGGTCATCAACTGGACAGCCGGTTGCCAGGGTGAACGTATTGTGGAATATAAAGCCGACGTCAAAATTGCCTATACAGAGTAGGGACGTTTTATTAGAACTGCCGCGGAGGCCTGGAAAGCACGGATTTAGATGCTTTCCAGGCCTCCGTTGCTGAATAAGAATCTGTCAAAATGTGCATAATATGTTAGGCAAGGAGGCATGATATGGAAACGCCTGATAAGAAAATAAAAGCAATAGAAAAACAAGAATACGAAGATCTGGCCAGTCAAATCAGACCTAAGCCAAAGCTAGCCCGCAATATGGCCTGGGCTTTTGTGGTGGGGGGACTCATCTGCATGTCAGGTCAGTGGATAATAAATTACATGGTGAGCCTGGGGGTCAGCCTTACCGATGCCAGCACATCAGCTTCCTGCATCCTTATTTTCCTGGCGGCCTTGTTCACCGGCTTAGGATATTATAATGAGCTGGGACAGCATGCCGGAGCCGGTTCCATAGTGCCTATCACAGGGTTTGCCAATGCGATTGTGGCATCCGCCTTGGAGTACAAAAGGGAAGGTTATATTTTTGGGGTGGGGGCCCGGATTTTCAGTGTGGCCGGACCAACCCTGGTGTTCGGATTTGTCATTGCGGTTCTGGTGGGATTGATCAAGGTCTTTCTGACTTCATAATAAGGGGAGGCAACCATATGCCGGGAAGAAAAAAACGCGGCCAGCAAACCGTAGTATTCGACAGCCCTCCGGTAATTACCGCCTGGGCTTCAGTGGTAGGCCCTAAAGAAGGCGAGGGACCCTGGGGTCAGGATTTCGATCTAGTTTTGGAAGACTACCTGTTTGGAGAAAAAACATGGGAAATGGCCGAGCACAAGATGCTGCGCGAAGCTATCACCCGTGCCGTCGACAAACGCAATTTCATGCCTGAGGATATTGACCTGCTCCTGGCCGGGGATCTCTTAAATCAAATCGTGGCTTCCAACTTCGCGGCCCGCGACCTGGAGATCCC
>NZ_DIPG01000010.1:40441-40753 GCF_002426325.1 Syntrophomonas sp. UBA5494
CGCATTGTGGCCGCAGCCTGCAGCCATCATTATACTGCTGAAAGACAATACCGCTTTCCCACCGAACAAGGGGTGCAAAAAGCTGCCACCGCCCAGTGGACCGCTACCGCAGCCGGGGCTGTACTGCTGGAAGCCAGTGGAAGCGGGCCCTCTATCAAGAGCATTACGGTTGGCAAGGTCATAGATATGGGCCAGACAGACCAGTCTGACATGGGCAGCGCCATGGCCGCTGCCGCGGCCCATACCATTAAAACCCATTTAAGTGATCTGAATCTGCCCGGTGATTATTATGATTTGATTGTCAGCGGAGAT
>NZ_DIPG01000010.1:40912-42226 GCF_002426325.1 Syntrophomonas sp. UBA5494
AGTCCCGAATACAGTGATTGTGGGGTTTTGCTTTACGATCAAAGCCAGACGGTAGGCTCCGGCGCCAGCGGCTGCGGGTGTTGCGCCTGTATGCTCTGCGGTCCGCTGTTAAAAAAGATGCAGAAGGGCGAAATCAATAAACTGCTTTTAGTGGCCACCGGGGCTTTAATGAGTCCGGTCACCTCGTTTCAAGGCGAGTCTATTCCCAGTATTGCCCATGCGGTTGCTATAGAAACGGCCTAGACCAAGTTGGATAGGAGGAAATGCACTAATGGTTCCTTTATACATGGCTTTTTTAGTAGGCGGTCTGTTATGTGTCATCGGTCAAATTGTCATGGATGCCACCAAACCCACTGTTACCCCGGGTCACATTCTGGTGGGATACATATCCGCAGGGGCTATATTGAGCGGCCTGGGCCTTTATCAACCCCTGGTAAATATTGGCGGTGCAGGCGCTACTGTGCCTTTATCCGGCTTCGGCCATGTTCTGGTGCAGGGTACTCTCAAAGCGGTGGAGCACAAAGGCCTGTTAGGCGCTTTTAGCGGCGGTGTTGAAGCGGCTGCGGCCGGTATCACAACAGCTATTGTATTTGGCTATGTGGTAGCGGTTATCTTCAATCCCAAAGGCTAAGGCATGAAATCGCTTCGAGTACCGGTAATCATAGTAACTGATGGGGATAAGGCTGCCCAGGCGGCAGTGGAAGCAGCTTGCTACGATCTGGATCTGTTCTTTTTACGACTGAGTGCGGGAAATCCTACTCCAGTGAGCGGTCCCGAGGCCATCAGCCAGGTATTGCAAGCCCCCAAGGCTCCGGTGGTAGTGATGGTGGATGATCACGGCAAGACCGGAATCGGAGCCGGTGAAGAGGTCATGGAATGCCTTTTGCGGGAGCCGCGCATCGAGGTTCTGGGTGTGGCCGCGGTTGCATCCGACACCCGGGTTAAAGGGGTCCCGGTGGACTGCTCCGTTACCGCTCAGGGGCAAGTGGTTTCCGTCCCGGTCAATAAAGCAGGATACAGTCAACCTCAAGCCGATCGTATTAAGGGAGATACGGTGGAAATCATGCATAAACACCCTGAGGTTACGGTGGTTGGCTGCGGGGATTTGGGCAAGATGAATGGCCGGGATGACAAGAGTCAGGGAGCCGCCATAACCAGCCGCTGCTTGCAGGAAATCATCGACCGCTCCAGGCATAGGCCCAAACCTCATCCTCAGAACAAGTCGCCCAAAACATAATCAGGGAGGATAACGGCACATGACTCAAGTTGGAATACCGCGGGGATTATTTTATTTTTACCAGTATCCCCTGTGGA
>NZ_DIPG01000010.1:42373-48028 GCF_002426325.1 Syntrophomonas sp. UBA5494
AGACCATCGACCATGGTATAGAAAATACTGTTGATGAATGCTGTCTGCCCATAAAAGTATACTTCGGACACGTCAGTGAACTTATCGAAAAACAGCCTGATTACATCCTGGCCCCCCGTTTGATAAGTACGGAGATGAGAAGCTATATATGTCCCAAATTCATGGGAGTCCCCGATATGATTCGGGCCAATTGGCCGGACTGCCCGCCCTTGATAGATATCACTGTTGACTGCAGCCGTGATACCCGGCAATTATGGAGAGATATCTATCGGGTCGGCGGCTTGTTTAACGGCAGCAAGAAAAGCATCCTGGCCGCTTATGAACATGGCCTGCGCGAGATGAAGCGGATGCGGGTTTGGACCCGGCAAGGCTATTCGCCTCTGGAAGCCATCGAACTATGGGAAAAACATGGGGAAGCGGCGGCTGAGTCCCCGGATAGCGATATCTGTGTGGGGGTTTTAGGCCACGGTTATTCACTGTATGATCCTGCCATCAGCTTGCAGTTGACCGATAAACTGAGGCAAATGGGGTGTAAAGTGGTGTTTCTGGAGTCCTGCCTCCGGGAACACCTGGAAGAGGAAGCCGCCCGGCTTCCTAAAAAAATGTTTTGGACCCTGGGCAGAAAGATAGTGGGATCGGCCCTGGTAATGGATAAAAGCCCTGAAATCGATGGCATAGTATACCTGGCCTGTTTCGGCTGTGGGCCGGATTCCATGGTAGGTGACATTGTAGCCCGCAAGGTGAGGCATAAACCATTTATGCTGGTGACTATAGACGAGCACAGCGGCGAAGGAGGCCTGGTAACCAGATTGGAAGCCTTTTGCGACATGTTGAGAAGAAAGAAGGTGCAAGGGTTTGAAAGTGACCTTTCCCCATATGGGTTTCATGCACATTCCCATTAAATCCCTGCTGGAGGGGCTGCGTCGTGAGGTGGTGGTTCCGCCTCCTATTACCGAGCATACCCTGGCTCTGGGCATTAAACATGCTCCGGAATTCACCTGCCTGCCTTTAAAAATCGGCCTGGGCAATTATATCGAAGCGCTTCAGGCCGGCGCCGATACCATTTTAATGGCAGGGGGCTGGGGGCCATGCAGATTCGGATATTATGCTCAAGTGCAAAGGGATATACTGCAGGAGCTGGGCTATGATTTTCAAATGGTTATATTGGAAGCGCCTGATTCCAAAGTATCCCAGCTTATAGATCAGCTTAAGCGGCTGGGTGAAAATGTGTCTTTTTTGGAGGCTGTACAGGCCATACGTTTTGCCTGGTATAAACTGGCCGCATTGGAAAAGGCGGAGGAGCATTACCTTTATATCCTGCCCCGCACCACGGAAAAAGACCGGGCCGAACAACTGTGGGATCAGGCCCTATTACATATTGATCAGGCGCAGAGCCGCAAAATCATAGATGAATTCGTATCCGATGCCATCGGCAGCTGGAACCGGCTGGAACAGCACCATGAGCCGGTATTGCGCATAGGGCTGGTGGGGGAAGTCTATACGGTTTTGGAACCTTACTCCAATCAATATATTGCCCGCAGTCTGGGCCGGCTCAATGCGGAGGTCACTAATTCGATCCGTCTGACAGAGTGGTTAAACGATCATTTGTTTAAAGGATATCTGATCAAATCGCGCAAACCGTACATAACCGGTTGCGCCCGCCCCTACCTGGCCAGCAGTGTAGGGGGACACGGCTTGGAGACGGTTGGCACCACAGTGGATTTCGCCCATGAAGGTTATGACGGGGTGATTCAGGTCGGTCCCCTGACCTGCATGCCGGAAATAGTGGCCCAAACCATATTGATCCGGGTGGCCAAAGAAGAACAGATTCCCTGTATGACCATGTATTTTGATGAACATTCCGGCAATGCCGGAATCCAAACCCGTTTGGAGGCCTTTACCGATATGCTCAGGCGCCGCAAAGCGGCCCCGGGCAATTACCGTATTTTTCAACAAGGAGGAACAAACAGTGCAGTATTTCCTAGGGGTTGATATCGGCTCAGTCAGCAGTAATTTCGTGCTGCTGGATTATAATCAAGAGGTGAAGGCCAAGGTTTATTTGCGAACCAACGGGCATCCCGTCAATGCCATCCGCGAAGGTTATCTGGCGCTGCGCAATACAATGCCTCAAGACGCCAGAATTGCGGGTGTAGGGGCCACCGGAAGCGGCAGACACCTGGCGGACATCATGCTGGGGGCCGATGTGGTGAAAAATGAGATCACTACCCATGCGGTGGCGGCCTGCCACTACGATCCGGCCTGCCAGACGGTTATTGAGATAGGGGGGCAGGATTCCAAGATAATCATCTTACGGGATGGCATCGTGCATGACTTCGCTATGAACACGGTTTGCGCCGCAGGCACCGGTTCTTTTTTGGATCAGCAGGCGGCGCGGCTGGGTTTGCCGATCGAGCATCTGGGTGAGCAAGCCCTGGCGTCTACCCGGCCGGTCCGTATTGCAGGACGCTGCGGGGTGTTTGCCGAGTCTGACATGATACACAAGCAGCAAATGGGCTATCCCATGAGTGATATACTTATGGGTCTGTGTGAAGCCCTGGTGAGGAATTATTTGAACAATGTGGGCAAAGGCAAAAAAATCCTCAGCCCGGTGGTATTCCAGGGCGGAGTGGCTGCCAACCGGGGCATCAGAAAGGCTTTTGAAAAGGCCCTGGCCCTGCCGGTCGCCGTTCCCCGGCATCATGACGTGATGGGCGCCGTAGGCGCCGCCATACTGGCCCGGGAAGAAACGGCGCAAAAGATGAAAAACAGCCGGTTCAGAGGGGACGATTTTGTTTTGGAAGGCGATTTTCAAACCCGCAGTCTGGATTGCCAGGGATGCCCCAACCTTTGCGAGGTGGCCTGTATAATGCGCGACCGCGAGGTTCTGGCCTATTGGGGCGACCGCTGCCGTAAATGGGACACTTCGCTCAAGCCGGCCGCCCAAGAGCAAGCGGTGGTGGGGTAAGGCTCAATCTTCTTCCAGCACTGCCAGAATCCGTTCTTTAACCTGGTATAGCGAGAGCGGAGAATGGGGTTCTGCCTTCATATCGATTTCCAGACGCACCTGTGCGGGACGAGCGGAGAGCACATATATGCGGGATGCGATCAGAAAAGCCTCCTCTATGTCATGGGTGACAAATAAAACCGAGGAGCGAAAGCGCTGCTGCAGATCGACAAGCCAAAGATGCATCTTGCGGCGCGTAATAGCGTCCAAGGCGGCAAAAGGTTCATCCAATAACAGGATGTCGCTGCTAAAAAGGTAGGTTCTTAATAGGGCGGCCCGTTGTTTCATACCCCCGGATAACTGCCGGGGGTAATAGTTTGCAAAACCGGTCAGGCCGAAGTCGTCCAGGTGTGCTGCCGCCTGCCGCCGGGCTTGCTCCCTGGGGATTCCCCGGAGCAAGAGCGGCAGCGAGACATTGTCGATGATCGTTCTGGAATCGAGCAAAAGGTCTTTTTGCTGCATATAGCTGACCCGGCCGGTTCTGCCGGTATGATCCCGCCCGTCCATATAAACCCGCCCCTGTTCAGGACGCATCAAGCCGGCGATAATATGCAGCAAGGTGCTTTTCCCACACCCGCTGGGGCCTAGGATGACGACCACCTCATGCTCTTTGAGACCCAGGGAGAGATCATTTAAAGTTAAAACCCCCTGCAGGGTTTTATACAGCCCTTTTACCTCTAGTTTCATCATCAATAATAACCTGCGTTTCCGACTCTATTGCGCTGCGGGCAGAAAGTCATTGCTGAAGGCCGTGGCAGTGTCAATTTGGCTTGACAACAGTCCGTTCTCAAACATGAAATCAGCATACCCCTGCCATACCCCGGCTTGCATTTCTCCCCAGCGGGAGGCGTCAGCCTGGTACTGGGCAGCCAGATAACGCTGGCTGTTAATAACCAAATCGCGGTTCAGTTCAGGTATTTTGCCCAGGAGTATTTCCGCGGCTTTATCGGGGTCTTGTATCGCATACTGATAACCGCGGCTGGTGGCCTTCATGAACCTTTTTGCCAGGTCCGGGTTGCTGTTTAGCAGGTTCTCACGGCTGACCAGAACCGGGGTGTAATAATCCAGGCGGGGTTCGACCTCACGCAGGCTGATAAAGCTCAGAGGCATATTCTTAAGTTCCGCCTCAATGCCGGTCCAGCCCCAGAAAATCCAGGCAAAGTCTATATCCTTTTGGACGCTGGTGAAAAAATCGGCTGAACCGATGTTTAAAACCTTGAGCTTACTGAAATCAGCCTGGTATTTATTCATCAAGGATTTTAAAACCGCCTCCTCCGCCGGGGACCCCCAGCCTCCATACGTTTTGCCCTCAAAATCAGCCGGGGCTTTAACGCCGCGGTCCTGCGGGGCCGCAAAACCGGAGGTATTATGCTGGATGACGGCGGCTACGGCCACCACCGGTATGCCCTGCGAGCGGGCCATAATGATCTCTTCCTGGGCTGATATGGCAAAATCGCCCTGTCCTGCAGCCAGGAGCTGAACCTGGCCGCCTTCAGGGGGCTGTATGATCTCCACATCCAGGCCTTCCGCCTGGTAATAACCCTGTTGCTGAGCAACATATAGCCCGGTGTGATTGGTGTTGGGAAACCAGTCTAAAAGCACTGTGACCTTCTGCAACGGGGCCTGCCGGGTTGGGGGAGTATTGCCGCAGCCCGGTAAGGCCAGCAACGCTGCCATCAAGAATAAAGCCACTATTTTATGTTTCATTTGATATTCCTCCTATTGCCATAATTGATGAGAATAAATCTTCCGATTCCAGGGGACCAGCAAGTACTCCAGCAAATCTACCGCTTTAACCAAGAGCAAGCTCAATATACAGATGATCGCCACCGCCGCCAGAACCCGGTCGATAGCGAAGCCCTTCTGCTGCAAAGTCATATAGTATCCCAAACCTCGCTGCGCCCCCAGCCATTCCCCGATTACCGCAGCCATGATGCTGTAGGTGGCGGAGATACGCAGCCCGGCGAAAAAGGAAGGCAGGGCCGCAGGCATAATCACCATGCGAAAGGTTGCTAAACGTTTGGCGCCCATAGAGCGAAACAGGTCCAGGACATCCGGATCCACCGACTGCAGCCCGTTAAAGAGATTTATTACCATGGGGAAAAAGCATACCAGGATAATAATCAAAATCTTTGGCAGGATGCCCCAGCCGAACCACAGCGGCAGCAAGACCGCCAGTACGATCAGAGGTATGGTCTGGGATACGATAAAAATCGGGTATAAGGCCTGATACAGCCAGGTCAGGTAATGCAGCAAAAGTGCCAGGATAAGAGCCAGGGCTATTGAAGCCGCAAAACCCAGCATGGCTTCCATCAGGGTGGTCTGGGTATGATGCCACAACAGTGCCGCATGGTTAACCATAGCCTGCAGCACCTGCCCGGGGCCGGGCAGGATCCAAACCGGCACCCGGCTCACCCTGACCCCCGCATCCCAAAGCACTATGGCCAGGATTACAACCAGGACCGGGTATAATTTAGGGGCGGTATTTATGTATCTTCTCATCAATGGTTACTCCGTCCGGACGGTAGTCGATCTTAATGACCGACATCACCGAGGAAGCGCCTTCAGCAATGCAGATGTCCTGAGCTTTTTTTACCAGCTCCAGCAAAATCTCGATATCACCCTCAATGGTAGTCTCCATAG
Organism: Syntrophomonas sp. UBA5494; assembly: GCF_002426325.1. NCBI lineage: Bacteria > Bacillati > Bacillota > Clostridia > Eubacteriales > Syntrophomonadaceae > Syntrophomonas > Syntrophomonas sp. UBA5494. The sequence goes on from NZ_DIPG01000010.1 coordinate 48,021, forward strand.
GCCCGACC
>NZ_DIPG01000010.1:48233-48962 GCF_002426325.1 Syntrophomonas sp. UBA5494
ATCTGAATAAAGCGGTCTCGCGCGAACCAATCGGCTCTTAGTTCCTACGCTGGCATTACCCAGATCAGGTTCAAGGGTCAGGGCCGCATTTAACCCACTCTCAGCCGGATGGCTCCAGCTCCCCTTTGTAGTTTGAATTATTATACTCCCCTGAGGCGCTGATAATCAACCTGTAATCATATAAACATTCTTGTTGAAATATTTACTGCTGTGCTATACTAACCTCAAAGTGGCCCGTGCCGCTGCGGAGATCATATTTTTATAAGATGAGAGGAGCGAAGCTGAGATGAGTAGAGAACAGCTCACCAAAATCATTTTGCCTGAAGAGAAATTGCCGAAATTCTGGTACAATGTTCAGGCGGATATGCCCACACCATTATCACCGGGTTTAAATCCTCATAGCAAACAGCCCCTGGCGCCAGCTGATTTAGAACCGCTTTTTGCGCGGGAATTGATCATGCAGGAAGTATCCACTGAGAGGTATATCGAAATACCCCGGGAAGTGCGGGAGATTTATAAAAAGTGGAGGCCTTCCCCGCTGTTCAGGGCTCATGGTCTGGAAAAAGCCCTGGATACCAGCTGTCATATTTATTATAAATATGAAGGCGTAAGCCCGGTGGGCAGCCACAAACTGAACTCGGCCCTGCCCCAGGTGTTCTACAATAAAGCCCAGGGGATCAAACGCCTGACTACTGAAACCGGGGCCGGTCAATGGGGCACGGCCTTATC
>NZ_DIPG01000010.1:49153-49317 GCF_002426325.1 Syntrophomonas sp. UBA5494
CCCTACCGGCGCGTAGCCATGGAGGTTTATGGCGCCAAGTGCGTGCCCAGTCCCAGCCCGTTGACCGAAAGCGGACGCAAGGCTTTAGCCCAGAACCCGGATATGCCCGGTACTCTGGGCCTGGCCATCAGCGAGGCGGTGGAAGACGCCGCCGGGCGTGAGGA
>NZ_DIPG01000010.1:49538-50316 GCF_002426325.1 Syntrophomonas sp. UBA5494
GCCGGGATCGCTTTTCCATTTATCCCGGACAAATTGAAGGGCGGCCAACTTCGCCTCATCGCGGTCGAGCCGGCCGCCTGCCCGACCCTGACCAGAGGGGTATTCGCTTATGATTACGGCGATGTAGCCGGGTTTACCCCGTTGTTGAAAATGTACACCCTGGGGAGCAGTTTCAGCCCTCCCGGAATTCACGCCGGAGGACTGCGCTATCACGGCGAATCGCCCCTGGTGAGCCAATTGTATCATGACGGCCTGATTGAAGCTGTCGCGGTTTATCAAAATGGGGTTTTCCAGGCCGCGCAGTTATTTGCCCGGACCGAAGGCATTATCCCTGCTCCCGAGTCCTCTCATGCCATCCGGGTAACCATCGACGAAGCCCTGAAGGCAAGAGAGCAGGGGGTACAGCGCACCATCGTCTTCAACCTCAGCGGGCATGGCAACCTTGATCTGGGCGCATATGACAACTTCCTCGCAGGCATCACCGAAGACGTTGATTTCCCTGAGGAGGAACTGCAGAAGAGCCTCAGCAATCTCCCGCAGGTTTAGGCTGTATTTGTCTTTCAAACTTTTATACGTACCATCTATCATTCAGGCATAATTTGAATAAGCCAGGGGTTCTTGCTTTTTAAAGCAAGGCTCCTGGCCCGTTATTTTTATAGCTTTTACTGGTATGAGTCAGGGAATCGTTTCGGTTAACAAGTGAACTGGTACATCTGAACCTGAATAAACCGGGCAACGGCTAGGGGAAAGATATTATCCCTTTTTCAGTGACAACAGC
>NZ_DIPG01000099.1:0-437 GCF_002426325.1 Syntrophomonas sp. UBA5494
TTGACGGTTAGACGATTTGGATACAGTTACTTCAACCCCGGGAGAAACCTCATCAACTATATTTTGCGCCATTGCAACCACGTTTGAATCTTCGCCTTCAATCGGGTTTAAGGTCCCTTCATCAGCTAGGGCAGCTTTCGCTGCTGCTACCTCTTCAGCATCGTTATTAATAGCAACTTTAGCTGGTACAACTACCGACATACTTTGAGTGTCAGTAACGCGGTTTTTGGTCAACTTAAAGGTAACATTACCGTTTACTTCTGTATTGTCGTAAATTATTGCACCCTTTTTATCAATTTGACGGTTAGACGATTTGGATATAGTTACTTCGACCCCGGGAGAAACCTCATCAACTATATTTTGCGCCATTGCAACCACGTTTGAATCTTCGCCTTCAATCGGATTCAAGGTCCTTTCATCAGCTAGGGCAGCTTTCG
>NZ_DIPG01000099.1:518-6674 GCF_002426325.1 Syntrophomonas sp. UBA5494
GCTGCTACCGCCTTGGAATCAGCATTGGATTTAATGGTTTTGGCCGAAGTAGATGATAATTGGATGGAAAAGAAGAATAACAGACAGACAGTCAGCGCTATGATATGACGTTTCTTAGTAAACAAATGGACCGCCCCTTTCTTATTTGTGTTGGACGGCCCGTTGGAAAAGGCAGGTACATGAATCCTCCTTTTCGGTAGCCTGGCTATCATAGACTGATCTGTCCTTAGACCCATGGCTTTGCGTCCCTGCTTTTCAACAGGTTTGCCTTTATCGGTAAGTGATCTATCCCTGCCGTCCTCGTCTATGTAAAAAACCTGCTCGGATAAGTTGCCGGGCAGGAAATATAAGAACAGTATTTTTGGCAACCCGGCGGCCATGGTCTTGCGACTTTAGGCCCGTAGCTTTGCGTCCCTGTCTTTCGACAGGTTTGCCTTTTTACTTCTATCTACTTTACATCAACTATATCCTGCGATTACCAATTTGTCAATATATCTACTATAATTGGGGATAAAGGTCCCTTGTTTATATGAATTATTATCTAGATAGGATTCTCAACTGTGATACTGGAACTAGAACGACGTAAGGTGGTGATTAAAAGCCATCATGAAATTGGCCAAAAGCCCTGCTGGTTATATACAACGTCGAAAACTGGTACTGATTTCGATGAAAATTACGATACAATTACTAAACTAAATTAAGAAAAACTCAAGATATAAAATTATAGTTGAAGCCAGGAGTTTGCTCTGGAGATAATGAAGCAAAGAAGACAATTTTCAATTTGTCATCGGGTTTAGGATAATTGTGGTGAACATTATATATGAGGTACATAAAAATGTGGGAACAGTTTGATATTGTTATCATGGGGGGAGGCATAAATGGTTGTGCTATAGCCAGACTGCTTTCTCAGAATGGAAAAAAGGTGTGTATTTTGGAAAGACACACCGTAGGTAGTGGCACCTCATCAAACAGCTCCAAGCTTATTCATGGTGGATTAAGGTATCTGGAGACCGGAAGGGTTGGTTTGGTTCAAGAATCTCTCAAGGATAGAAAAAGACTTTTTGAACTTTATCCTGATCTGGTTGAGATGGTGCCTTTTTATTTACCAGTATACAATGATAGCTTGCGACCTTGGTGGATAATCCGTGCGGGATTGGGGCTTTATGATCTTCTTTCTTGTCAAACGAAGTACCATTGCAGGCACATAAGTAATACTGATTTTTTAAACAGGTTTGTAGGGATTAAATCAAGGGGGTTACGTCGGGTTTATTTATATTACGATGGTAAAACGAATGACTTAGAAATGACTCGCAAGATGGCCCGAGATGCTGTCGGTTTTGGTTGTGATATCCGGGAAAATTGTCAGGTGTTTTCCATTAATATCGATGATAAGTTAATTAAGATCATGTACAAGAATAGCAGAGGAGAACATAAGGTAGGGGCCCCTTTGCTTATTAACGCTACCGGTCCTTGGATTGACGAAGTGAATGTAAAATATCGTTTGCCGCATAACTATCGGATCAGCAAGGTGAGCGGGGTACATATCGTTCTTAACCGAACATTAGTTCCGGACTGTATGTTTTTGCAGACGTACAACCGGCGAATATTTTTCATGATCCCTTGGGCGGAGGGAAGAACTATTATCGGGACAACCGAAAGGATGGAGCGAGATTCCTGTGACGATGTGCAAATACAGGATGCCGATGTGAAGTACTTGTTGGATTGTGCCAATCACTATTTACAAGAGCCGGTTAGTCAGGATAATATTTGTGATACTTTTCTGGGCATAAGGCCTCTGGTAAGAATTAAGAATGCTGACTCAGATGCTACTACTATGAGCAGGGATTACAAAATCGATGTAATCAGTAAAGGAAAAGTCAAATTGATTCATGTTTATGGTGGCAAGTTGACTACTTGTTTGAGTATGTCGGAGGAGGTAGCTGCACGAATTTAGAAGAATCATTAGGACGTAGCCAGTTTATATGGTCTTATCTATTATCAATAAAATCATGCAAAGCAGCCGTATTAGCCGGCAAATCGGGGACCAAATAATAAACGCCGTTGATTGTCTTACCTTCGCAGGCTGAATCAAGAGGAATCCGAGTTCGTTGGACGCTTGTAAGATTGGAAGTCAATGCATCTACTCCCATTTTTATGAGATCGGTTTTGCTAAAACTGGTGACGATGTAGGGCAGTAACTCGGAGACTAACCCGGGTACTTCATTGTGGTCTAACGCCTGGACTTTATAAATCACTTCTGTCAGCACGCTTCGTTGGCGCTCGGTTCTTTCGTAATCACCGTTGCCTACATACCTGATTCGCGCGTAATCCACCGCTTGCTGGCCATTCAAATGTTGCCGTCCCGCTTCTGTAAGCCCCTCGACACGAGACACTTCTTCTTCCATAACATTAATATCTATTCCACCCAAGTAATCTACTATCTTTGCCATACTGTCAAATGATACGAATGCGTAATCTCTGATATCCATATCGAAATTGCTGTTAATGGTCTGAATAATCAATGGCGGTCCGCCAAAAACGAAAGCATGATTGATCTTATCCATACCGTGACCGGGGATATTGACATAAGTGTCCCGCATAATGGAAGATAATTTGATGGCATGGTTTCTTTTATCTATCGAAAGGATCATGATTACATCCGCCCTGCCCGGGTCATCAAGATTTTCCTGATCAATTCCCAAAAGGGCGATATTCAATGGCGGATATTCCCTAATTATAGAGGTCTCCTGTACTTCCGGATTGATTCCCAGGGCTTCATTGCTTTTGTCCATGGCCGTATAGGTTATTTTATTAAGCTGCCAGTAAACATAGGTTCCACATAATAAAAAAACCGCCAGTACAAAAAAGCCTATTATAATGAAAACATGTTTCCTGCTCGATTTTTGAGGTGTATCCGATTCTGTCATAGGTTGCTTCTCCTTGAATTTAATTTACAAAATCATTTTTATTATACCATCGCTATAACCAAACTTACCATATGCAGGGGAAGTGTAGCAAAATCTGCATTTCATCAAATTATAATGGCATATTATTTCACTTTATCAGACATGAAGCAAATCCTATGCCTTGGGGACTGGAAAATGATCACTAAAAAATATTGTACCTTTCTATGAGCGAAAGTGCTCGAGATTTGTTATATTAAAAGGGTATTCTTATTGGCGTCAACAAATATTTTGTAAATATATAAAGAGGGGTGTAATTGCTTTGAGCGGGGTTTTTGGGGTTGTATCTAAAGAAGATTGCGTCACCGATGTATATTTTGGTACCGATTATCATTCACATCTGGGAACCAGCAGGGCTGGGATGGCCATTTGGAGCGGTAATAATTTTAACAGTTTAATACACAACATCGAAAATACTCAGTTCAGAGCAAAATTTGAATCTGATTTGCCCAATATAAGCGGGAACATGGGTATAGGATGTATAAGCGACACCGAACCTCAGCCATTGACGGTGCGTTCACATCTCGGTCATTATGCGCTGACCACAGTAGGCAAAATCAACAATTTGGATGAATTGGCGGATAAGGCTTTCACCGGCCGAAATATGCATTTTCTGGAAACTAGTAAAGGCACTATTAATCCTACCGAACTTGTATCGGTAATCATAGACCAGGAGAGTTCTTTTAAGGACGGCCTGCTGAAAGCACAGGAATTGATTGACGGCTCCTGTTCAATTCTGCTTTTGACCCCTGAGGGGATTTACGCCTCACGGGATAAACTTGGCAGAACGCCTTTGGTAATCGGCGAAAAGGAAGGAGCTTATTGTATTTCCTTTGAATCCTGCACCTTTACCAATCTCGGCTACAGGTTTAAATACGAGCTGGGGCCGGGAGAAATTGTGCTCATAACCCCCGATGGTATTGAAAAAATCGTTCCTGCCGGGGATAAAATGAAAATCTGCGCCTTTCTATGGGTGTATTATGGCTATCCCTCCTCAACCTACGAGGGAATGAATGTGGAGGTTATGCGGTACCGAAACGGTGCGGCCATGGCGAAAAACGACCAGGTGGAAATAGATATGGTGGCGGGAATTCCTGATTCAGGTATCGGACACGCCATCGGTTACTCCAACCAGGCCAAAGTACCGTTTGGACGGCCTTTTATTAAATATACACCTACATGGTCCAGGAGTTTTATGCCTCAGGATCAGGATATAAGAAACCTGGTTGCCAAAATGAAGCTTATGCCTGTTCCGGAATTGGTCGCGAATAAGCGCCTGCTCTTTTGCGATGATTCCATAGTACGCGGCACTCAGCTGGGGGAGACGGTAGATCTTCTGTACAAATGCGATGCTCGTGAGGTTCATATCCGGCCGGCCTGCCCGCCGCTGGTTTTCGGCTGTAAATATTTAAACTTCTCGACTTCCCGCTCGGAAATGGATCTGGCCGCCAGACGGGCTATTATTGAACTTGAAGGCCGGGAGCCGGAGAATCTTGATGACTACTGTGATCCGGCCCACGAAAAGTACCACCGCATGGTAAATTGCATCAGCGAACGGCTCAACTTCTCGTCGCTGGAATATCAGAACCTGCCGGATATGCTTGATGCCATCGGAATAGGCCGGGATAAGATCTGCACCTACTGCTGGAACGGCAAGGAATGATACCGCAGGACGCTTTCCTTGTGTTATTTTTTGATTCACTTCAGAATTATTACGAAGCAGCTCGTCAGGTGAATGCAATATCAATGCAGCGGCTGCACAAGTTGCGGTGAAACATCGTCTTTTAGCCCAGGCGGCCTTATGATGTCGATGCAGAATTATATCTTGCCCAAACAGAACGGCTAATGGGGACTTGATGGTTGATTAACTATGTCAGTCGCTTTATAATTTTGTATAGTCATAGGAATTATTCTGAAGTACGGCTGTTTATATCATTTTATATGGTTGTACGGTAGAACGGGAGGAAAATATAAAATGCCCATAATGGATTTTTTAACTCGTAATGCTGCGATTTATGGCTCAGAACTGTGTCTGACCGAAATTAATATGGATCTCCAAGAAAGCCACAATGTCACCTGGCTGGAGTATGAACTGATTGAAAACAGTCCGGCAGGGGAATACCGCAGGGACATGACCTGGAAGGTTTTCAACGAAAAAGCCAATCGAATGGCCAATCTGCTGCTCAAGAGGGGAATCAAAAAAGGTGATAAGGTAGCCATACTTCTTATGAATTGTCTGGAATGGCTGCCCATTTATTTCGGTATTCTGAAGAGCGGGGCTATCGCAGTTCCCCTGAATTTCCGCTACACCGCTGAGGAAATCAAGTATTGCCTGGATTTATCCGATTCCATTGCCCTGGTTTTCGGACCGGAATTCATCGGCCGGGTTGAAAGCATATACAATCAAATCCCCCAGGTGAAAACCCTCCTCTTTGCAGGGGAGAATCGTCCCAGCTTCGCTGAGAATTATGACCGTCTGACTGCCAACTGCTGCTCGGATGATCCTGAGATCGAAATCAATGACCAGGATGATGCGGTGATCTACTTCTCCTCAGGGACCACCGGATTTCCCAAAGCCATTTTGCACACCCATTACAGTCTGCTGTCATCGGCTATCACTGAACAGCATCATCACGGCCAAAATCGTGAGGACAATTTTCTGTGCATTCCGCCCCTCTACCATACCGGCGCCAAGATGCACTGGTTTGGCAGCCTGGTGGCAGGGAGCAAAGCGGTTTTGCTCCGCGGCGTAAAACCGGAATGGATCCTCAAAACCGTTTCCGAAGAACACATCACCATCGTCTGGCTCCTGGTGCCTTGGGCGCAGGACCTCCTGGACGCCATCGAGAGAGGCGACTTGACGCTGGAAGATTATAACCTTTCGCAGTGGCGGCTGATGCATATCGGCGCCCAGCCGGTTCCGCCCAGTCTAATACGGCGCTGGAAACAGTATTTCCCCGACCATCTCTACGACACCAACTATGGGCTGAGTGAAGCCATCGGACCGGGATGTGTGCATTTGGGAGTGGAAAATATCCATAAGGTCGGGGCTATCGGTGTGCAGGGCTATAAATGGGAGACTAAGATCGCCGATGAGATAGGATGCCCGGTGGAGCAGGGCCAGGTCGGAGAATTAGTGGTCAGGGGACCCGGTCTGATGAAATGCTACTACAAAGATCCTGAAGCCACCGCA
>NZ_DIPG01000099.1:6865-11100 GCF_002426325.1 Syntrophomonas sp. UBA5494
GACCGCAAAAAAGATGTCATCATCAGCGGAGGGGAAAATATTTATCCGGTACAAGTAGAGGATTTCCTGCGCGCCCACCCGGCAATAAAAGATGTTGCGGTAATCGGCCTGCCTGATAAGCGTCTCGGTGAGATTTCGGCCGCCATCATCGAACTCAAACCGGGCTGCGAGTACAGCGAGGAAGACATCCGGGCATTTTGCGCTCCCATGCCGCGTTACAAACGCCCGCGTGCCATAATCTTTGATGAGGTTCCGCGCAATCCCACCGGCAAAATTGAAAAACCCCGGTTAAGGGAAAAATATGGTGCGGTCAGTCTGGTGGCGGTACAAACCGGAAGCTGATTAACCGCACATTAATGAATGCTGCGAAAAATTCTTTATATCATTTATTGCCATAAAGGGGCTGATTCCCATGACATTTGGGATTCAGCCCCTTCAAGCCTTATGCTTGGGATTTCCGTTTCGTTTACCCTATTGACCCAATCTTATGTTTTTGAATGCAATAGTCTGGTTCTTGATCGCTGTTTCGGTGGGAAGCCTTTCGATGCTGGAAGCACCAAAGAAACCATCCACTCCCCGGGTGTGACTCAGGACATATTGCGCATCCGCCGGTTCGGCTATGGGACCGCCGTGACAGATGACCATGATGTCAGGATTAACAGATTTTCCGGCATCATGAATGGCCTGCACCCGCTTAACCGCCTCATCCAGATCCATAGCAGTCTCGGCCCCGATAGTGCCTTTGCTGGTCAAACCCATGTGAGCAACCAGCACATCCGCACCTGCCTGGGCCATCTTCCTGGCATCTTCTTCATCGAACACATAGGGGGTGGTGAATAATCCAACCTCATGTGCTTTGCCGATCATTTCAATTTCCAGTCCATAACCCATGCCGGTTTCTTCGAGGTTGGCCCTGAACTTCCCGTCGATCAAGCCTACTGTAGGGAAATTCTGCACCCCGGCAAAGCCCATATCCTTTAATTGCCTCAGGAAATATTCCATGTCCCGGAAAGGATCTGTGCCGCATACCCCGGCTAGAACAGGAGTATCCTTTACGATGGTCAGCACCTCCCGGGCCATTTCCACCACAACTTGATTGGCGTCTCCATAAGGCATCAGCCCGGCCAGGGAACCCCTACCGGCCATTCTATAGCGGCCTGAATTGTAAATGATGATCATATCCACACCGCCAGCTTCGGCCGATTTGGCAGAAATGCCGGTTCCGGCACCTGCGCCTATCAGCGGCCGGCCGGCTTTAATCTGTTCTTGCAGCCTTGCCCGCACTTTTTCTATAGTCCACGCCACAGTATGAAGACCCCCTTTGATTATTTTTCCAGCATATCAACCAGTTTCTTAGCCATCGCCAGAGCAAATGCTTCATCATTGATATTATTGTCCATCTCTATCAACTCAACTTTATCCTGATTTATGTTGTCTCTCAGGGCATCAAACAGAGCCCGGTCTTCTTCAGGGCCATAGAAAGGCTGACCTTCGGCATCAATCAGTGAAACCCCTTTCAGCGGTAAAAACAGCGCGGTTGCTCCGGTGGTCATGTTCAGCTTGTCAGCGATAATCAGGCCCAACTGCCGGTTTTCATCAACCGTGGTACGCATTAAAGTAACCGTGGCATTATGTTTATAGAGCTTCCTGTCCTTGAACTGTGCTGGAACCGTATCCATAGGACCAAAATTGACCATATCCAGTGCACCTGTTGAGACCACCTGAGGAATTCCCATCTGTGCTGCCGCTTCCAGTCTATGGGGACCTGCGCTAAAGACCCCGCCCACCAGTTCATCACACCATTCTGTAGTGGTGATATCCAATACGCCTTTTATAAAGCCGGCAGTTATTAAGGCTTCCATCGATCCTCCGCCAGCTCCGGTAGCATGGAAAACCAGTACTTCGTAGCCTTTTGACTCCAAGTATTCACGAGCTGAAGTAACGCAGGGCGTTGTCACCCCAAACATGGTGGCTGCCAGGAGGGGCTTTTCATGTTCCAGGACTGGAGTAACCCCTTTTGCCATGCCGGCAATGGCAAAGGCGGCGTTGGCCAGGATTTTTGAGGATATCGAATTTATCCCAGAGATGTCTACCACGGAGTACATCATAGTGATGTCTTTGTTTCCCACATAAGGCCTGGTATCTCCGGAGGCAACCGTTGAAACCATCAGTTTGGGGATTCCCACCGGCAATGCTTGCATGGCATGGGTGCCGATGGTGGTGCCGGCGGTTCCGCCCAGACTTATTATGCCCGCGATCATATCTTGTTTTTCCAGCTCGGAGACGACTTTCGCACTGCCTTTCATCATCACATCCACAGCCCGGCCTCTGTCATTGGCTGCGATAAGTTCGGCCAGTTCCGTACCGCCAGCTTCGGCCACGATGCTGTTGGATATATCGGGTTGGAAATGGGGGATACCCAGCACTCCGGCGTTGACAACCAGCGCTTGTACACCTTGGGATTCAATGATGTCTTTGATAAACTTGAATTCCGCGCCCTTGGTATCAAGAGTCCCTAAAATTACAACTTTTTTCAAGACCACATGCCCCCTTTTAATATCGGCCACATTCCACTCTGAAAACGACATCCTATAAACCCAGTCTATTTCATACACCATAATATGTAAATTTATAATTAGAACACCCTGAAAATAGGGATCCAGGGGATGCAAATATCGTAACCAGATTAATTGAAAGTATTATTTGCTGAGCTTTTCTTTCCCATAAGTGCCAGGTTTTTTCCACTACATATATATTCTCCATTAAGGCATTAATTAACAAATTAATCTATAGGCCAATCTGACAAACTATATAGTCCTTTAACAGCATGGATAAGACAAGGTAAAAAAAACTGTATGGCACTATAGCCATGTCGTTACTGATATTTCCGATTATTAAAATAAAGCCTACAGTTGGCTTTTGTAGTATGATTGCTCATAAGGAAAGATAGCCCGAGCGGATTTTTCAACTGATGATTGGGTAATTAAAAGCTAAAGGAGAAGTTGTTTTTATACATGCACAATAATTGGAAAAAGAACATTGTTATATTTTTAGCCAGCCAGAATATATCATTGTTTGGATCGATGCTGGTTCAGTATGCTATAACCTGGTACATCACTTTGCAGACCCAATCCGGTGTGATGATGACTGTCGCTATTATTTGCGGATTTGTACCCACTTTTTTTATTTCCCCGTTTGCCGGGGTATGGGCCGATCGCTATAATCGCAAGCTGCTTATTATAGCCTCAGATTCTTTAACAGCGATAACTACATTGATTTTAGCAATTCTGTTTATCATGGGCCACGGTTCGATATGGCTGCTTTTTGTAGCATCTGCTATACGCTCCATCGGTACCGGTATTCAGACCCCTGCGCTGGGAGCAATTCTTCCCGATTTAGTCCCTGAGGACATGCTTACCAGAGTGAACGGGGTAAACAGCAGCATTCAATCTCTGGTTTTCCTGGTTTCGCCTCTGCTCAGCGGAGCGCTTTTGACTCTGGCTACCATCGAAGCCATATTTTTTATCGACGTAGTAACAGCGGCAATAGCGGTCTTTATATTATCTTTGCTGAATGTCAAACTCCATGCCAAAGCGCTTCAGAAGTCTGACATCAGCTATTTTGGCGATATGCAACAAGGCCTCAGGTACATCAGCAATCACGGGTTTATAAGAACCCTTTTTATATTTTGCGGGATATTTTTTATATTGGCGGCCCCGTTATCATTTTTGACCCCGCTGCAGGTAACACGCAGCTTCGGGGCCGAGGTCTGGCGTCTGACTGCCATTGAGGTGGCCTTTTCTGTCGGGATGATGGCAGGGGGCATAATCATCGCCGCCTGGGGCGGTTTCAAAAACCGACTTCACACTATGATAACCTCAGTTGTGGTCATCGCAGTAGGCACCTTTGCACTGGGAATTGTCCCTATATTTTGGATTTACCTTGCTATTATGGGGATGGTCGGCATGGTTCTGCCCATGTTCAACACCCCCTTCATCGTATTACTGCAAGAGAAGGTGGAAACAGATTTTTTGGGGAGGGTATTCAGTGTTTTAAATATGATATCCAGCTCCATTATGCCTCTGGCTATGCTGGTGTATGGACCGGCAGCCGACATGATCAGAATCGAATGGCTCTTGCTGGGAACCGGCCTATTAATACTTGTGGAAGGTTTTTTCATGTTAGGCAATAAGGTGTTGATTGAAGCCGGAAAACCGGAAAACAAATTGGAACCT
>NZ_DIPG01000143.1:0-17732 GCF_002426325.1 Syntrophomonas sp. UBA5494
CTTCACTGGCAATAGCCTGAATAATAATGTTTTGGATTTGTTTGTTAGGCATAATCATCACCTTTTATTTAAAGATTGCCCTCAGTATATCCAAATCATATTTTATCGGCAACGAATATCTAACTAATGATACTGAATCGGATTTCAACCCGGCTAATCCTTAATCAGGGGGGGTTCTTTTGACTCACTTTGCTCTGAAGGTCCCGATTACATCATACCCTGGCCGTGGTCGNNAGCTGCCGGGACAGGGAAGTGTAATAATCATAAGCTTCCAACTCGCTGGCAATAGCCTGTATGATGATGTTTTGAATTTGTTTGGTAGGCATGGTTATCACCTTTTATCTTAGGATTGCCCTCAGTATACCGAAATCGTTTATTATGGGCAATGCATATCGAACAAATAACATAAAGCCGGGCAATAACCCGGCAAATTTTCTAATAATCATTTGTCCCGACATCGAACCCGTCCGGGCCTCGATCACATCATACCCTGGCCGTGGTCGCGCCCCCCGTCAACGGTGAGCAGCATATTTAAAGCATACTGGTCGGACTCATAGCCGGCGCGCAGTTTGCCGTAATCCCCGATATGAAGATAATAGTCCAGCACATGCTTCATGTATGAGACCATCGTCTGCACGCCTTTGTCTGACAGGTTCAGGATCAGGTACTGCAAAAAAAGCATCACTGCCGCCGGGGCGTAATAGTTCTCTTCGCCTAAAGGCATACTGATGTCGATATCACGGTCAAGTTCATTGGTGCCATAGAACTGCGACCGATAGATGCGCAGCGGAGGTTCGTCGGAATCGACCAGGCGCTGGTTTTTATCCAGTACATTGATGCGGGCTACGGAACCGTCATCCAGCGGGTAGTTGGCCATGGCGCAGAAATAATCATAGATATTGAGCAAGAGGGCGCTGGAGGTGCTGCAGTTTCCAAGCGTAAACAATATTTTGGACAGGAACATGCTGAAGAAGCGAATCACATCGAGTTCCCGGATATCGAAAAGATAGGCGGTGATGCCTACCCAGGCCCGATCGCGGTCAAAAAAGTTAATTTCCAGACGGCACATGGTACCGCCTGATATCTGTTTAAAGGTTCCCCCCATTTTACTCCCACCTTACCAGTCTATATGTTTTATTATACCAGAAAACCCTGCGGCGGATGATAAACGCTGCCGCCGCCAAGCCTAGCTTCAGACTACTGTCGCCTCCGCTGCTTGGGGGAGTCTTTACCAGCCGGGATACTTGACCCGCCAGTCTTCATCATCACGGTAGGCGGTCAGGAGATCCTGCCCTATCGCAGCGATTACCTGACACAATTCCAATTGAGCCAGCCAATCCTGGGGCAAGGCGGTCCGGCCCAGACAAGCCCCCAGGATATTTCCGCAGATGGCCCCGGTGCTGTCGCTGTCGCCATCATGATTAACCGCCATAATCACTCCCTGTTTAAAGTCATGCGGCGATTTGAGGGCGCAGTAAATCGCTATGGCCAGAGCTTCATCGCCCACCCAGCCCTGGCCCAGCTGCTTGTAGCAGGTCACCGCCGGCTGCTCGCTGCGGGCCAGTTTGACCGCCTGTTCTATGCGGGCTGACAGCCTTTCATGCCGGTCATGCCGGCGCAGGACGTCCAGGGAGTGCCGTATTGCTTCTTCCAGCTCTAATCCGGCCATTAGATCGTGTATGATCTGGGCCAAGACCCCGGCGGAAAGAATCCCGTCGATATGCCCGTGGGTCAGAGCCGCGATCTGGCAGGATAGAGCAAAAGGATCAACCCCCAGATCTATCATGCCCACCGGTGCAGCCCGCATCACGGCTCCGCAGCCTTTGCTGTCGTTGAGCGCTTTTTGCAGAGTGCCTATCTCCGACCGCATCAAGGCTGAGGTACAGGTCAAGCCCGGGGAGCGCTGTTTAAAGAGTTCAAATTGCTGGATGAGGAAGCCGTCGTCACTATGGTAACCATAGTCGCTGAAATGCGGGTTATCTTCTCCCTGGGTATGCAGCCAGCGCAGATAGGCATGATGAACAACGGCTGCTATATTGACCTCTGGAGAAGAAGCCTGGGCCGCCCGCGCCCGCAGCAAACCTTCTGCGGTGAACAAGGTCATCTGAGTGTCATCGGTGATTTCGAATAAGCCCGCTTCTCCTTCTTGCGGCCTTTGAATCCCGCTTAAACCATAGCGGTGAAGAATTTGTTGATGATTGATAAACTCCACCGGGGCCCCCAGAGTATCTCCCAGGGCGCCGCCCAACAAACAGCCTGCATAATGATCCTGATCTTTTCTCATATATTCCCCTCCCATCAGCCTCTATCATCTCTTCATTCTATATTTAAACTGTCCCCATTTTATCAAAATTTGCCAGCAATTGCGAACCGGCCTCTGGCTAACAGCTTGATAAGCGGGGGCGGTCCTTTTTGGTCACCAAAGTGACAAAAAGGACCGCCCCAGTTGTGTCAACAGTCCATGAACTACGCTTTCTGGTAGCGTTCGGCGTAAAGTGTACGCAGATCATTCTTGCTGATTTTGCCAGTGGAGTTTTTGGGTATGGACTCCAGGGCTATGACCTCCCGGGGCAGTTTGTAGTTGGCCAGGCGAGGGTTGAGGGAAGACAAAATAGCCCGCCGGTCAAAAGTCTGCCCGTCTTTCATGGCCACAAAGGCGCAGATTGCTTCGCCGCGCATTTTATCGGGGATCCCGATGACTGAGGCTTCGCTGATCCCTGGGTACTGGTAGAGGACTTCTTCCACTTCGCGGGGATATACGTTGAGTCCTCCCACGATAACCACATCCTTCAAGCGATCCACTATAAACACATAACCTTCTTCATCGATATAGGCCATATCCCCGGTATGCAGCCATCCGTCCACAACCGCCCGGGCAGTCGCCCGGGGCATATTATAATAACCTTTCATCACATTGGGACCCTGCACAATCAACTCCCCCACCTCGCCAGCAGGCAGCACATTATGCTTCTCATCCACAATCAGCAGTTCGACTCCGGGGATGGCCGGGCCAATTGAGCCCGCCTTGCTGCGGTTTAACGGGTTTAGCGCACAAACCGGCGAGGCTTCTGACAGGCCATAGCCTTCCACCAGCGCAACTCCTAATTTCTGCTGGAACTGATTCAAAACCTCCACGGGCAGCGGGGCTCCCCCGGAAACAAACACCCGCACGCTGGAAAAATCCTCAGTAGTCCCCAGGGCTAAATAGAAGTTGTGCATGGAGGGGACCCCGCAAACTACCGAAACTGACTGACGCTTAATGGTGGCAATGACGTCTTTGGGAAAGAACACCTCCACAATGGTGATTTTGGCTCCGGCCAGCAGCGGCGCCAGTATGGTGACCGTCCAGGCAAAAGCATGAAACATGGGGAGAACCGAAAGCATATTGTCCTCTTTGGAAACCAATAGGATCTGGTTGGTAGCTTCGGCATTGCTTATAAGATTGCGATGGGTCAAAACCGCTCCTTTGGGAAACCCGGTGGTGCCCGAGGTGTATATGATAACGCATTCACTTTCCTCGGCAATATCATCGATATCAGGGGCTGCGGGCAAGTCAGCCTTGGCCAGCCCGGGGCCGAACTCGGCGATCAAAAGCTGTGTAACCTCATCCCCCAGTTCCAGGGGCTGGCTGGTTACCATACGGATGATGCCGGCATCTTTAACGATATAAGCGATTTCCGGCGCAGCCAGATTGATATTGATAGGCACCACCACCGCCCCCAGACTGGTGAGGGCAAAATAGCAGTAAACAAAATCCGGTGAGTTGCGGCAGAACAGCCCCACATTTTGCTTAGGGCGAATCCCCTGCTGGTAAAAATAATCCCTGAACATCGCAACCCTGTCCTGCACGTCCCCATAAGTTATATGCTGCTCCCGAAAAACAAGAGCAATATCATCCCTGTGCCCCTGATCCTTCAGTTCATGAACTAACATTTTTTCACTCCATTTCAATAAATTCGTCAGTAGAGGTATTCTACCAATGCTTTTATTTATAAGTACAGAATCGAAACGCGTTCCTCCATAACACCTTATGTTATTCGCTGCGCCTCTTCCGATTCCTGCCGGACTCCCATATCTCCATAACGGGAGTAAACTTATCGGTGCACCGCAATTTAGAAGCTACATCCCGCCTGGCACATAATTTGAAAAGATTGTACTTGAGGGGAAGGCCCAGAAACCCGATACTATTTAGTAGAGAGATTAGAAATCCTAAAGGATTCAGCAGGAGTGACTTGTAATGACTGGGCAGGATTTTTATCGGACGGTGGTGCAGAATACACTGTCCGGATATGTTTATTGCCGTTCTATCGCCGGCCCGGATGGTTCTATCGTGGACTTCGTAATATTGGAAGCCAACCAGGCTTTTTTGGAATTGTTTGGCCTGGAAGGCAAAGATGTGAAGGGCAAGCCTTTTTCACAGGTCTTTACGGGGATACAGCGCGAGCAAGCCTATCTGGCCAATGTCTTACAGCGGGTAAGCCCCTCCAGGCCCTTGCGCCTGAGGACTTATTTCAAATCGCAGCGGCGCGTCTACCGCTTGCACATCTATTCACCGCAGGCGGAGCATTTTGTGATACATATACTCCATGCCTCGCAACTTAGCCATGACCGCAAAATGGAACGCTATCTGAAACGGCGGCTCTCTAACGAAGAACTGCTTTTTAATACTGCCATGCTGGCTATGCAGGATATGGGCATGGATCAGTTCTATCTGCGCTGCCTGGAGATGATCGGTGAAAAGCTCGGCTTAAGCCGGGTATATGTTTTTGAATATCATGCCGAAAGCAATACTATCGACAATACTTATGAATGGGTGGCTCCCGGTATTTCTCCACAGAAAGAGCATCTGCAGGGAATCAAAACTCAGGATATCCCCTGGTGGCATCAAACCCTCTTGGAGAGGAAAAATATCCAGTTCAGCGATGTTGAGGATATCCCCGAAGAGGCGGCAAAAGCCCTTTTAAGGCCCCAGGAGGTCAAGTCCCTTCTGGCCATGCCGCTGTTTATCGACTCCGCCTATTATGGCTTTGCAGGCTTTGACCATTGCCACTCCTACCGCGATTGGCATCCTGAAGACGTTCGCATCCTGAGCTCAGTATGCAATATCTTTTCAGATTATATGAAACACAAGCAAACCGAAGCGGCTTTGCATCTGGAGCGCGCCCAACTGCTGTCCCTGTTTGACGGTATTCAAGAGCCTATTTACGTGGCTGACATGGAAAACTACTCCATCATCTATGGCAACCTGGCCTTGCAGAGGGTTTACAATCAAAGCCTGGTGGGCAAGATCTGTTATCGAGTCTTGATGAACCGCGACCAGCCCTGCGAATTTTGCACCAACCCCACCCTTAAGGCCATGGCCTATGAACCATATGTATGGGAATTTCGCAACCCGGTTTTAAATCGTTATTACCGGGTGGTGGACCGCATGATCACCTGGCCTGATGGGCGCGATGTGCGCTTTGAGATGGCTATCGACATCAGTGATTATAAACAGGCCACCCGCGACCTTCAGACTGAGAAGGAGCGGCTCAGGGTCACCCTTCATTCCATCGGCGACGGAGTCATATCCACCCATCAAGACGGCACCGTATTAATGATGAACGAAGTGGCCGAAAACCTAACCGGATGGTGGCGCGAAGAAGCACTAGGCAGGCCTTTGAGCAAAGTATTCCGCATTTTTGACGAACAGAGCCATTTGCCCCAGCCTGATCCGGTAGATTTGGCCATGCAATCGTCAACACGCCAGGTTACACCCGTCAATCATGCCGTGCTGTTGGATCGCAACGGGCGGGAACGCCCGGTTGATTACAGCGCATCGCCGATCAAAGATATCAGCGATGATGTGCTGGGGGTAGTGCTGGTATTCAGAGATGTCACCCAGCAGAAGAAAGAAGCCGCTGAAATCTTTTATCTGAGCTATCATGACCGTTTGACCGGGTTATACAACCGGGCCTTTTTTGAGAGGGAACTGGCCCGCCTCAACACGGACCGGCAGCTGCCCCTGTCAATGATCATGGGTGATGTCAACGGTTTAAAGATCACTAATGACGTGTTCGGTCATCAGGCCGGCGACAATCTGCTGCGCGCCATCGCCCAGCTTTTGAGGGAGTCATGCCGGTCTGAAGATATTATCGCGCGCTGGGGCGGAGACGAATTCATTATCCTCTTACCGCAGACCTCCAGTGAGGAGGCCCACCAGATTTGCGAGCGCATCACCAAAGCCTGCCGGGAGTCGAGCTACGGGCTCACCCGGGTCAGCATCTCCCTGGGCTATGCCACCAAAAAGGATCCCGAGGAGGATATCATGCAGGTACTGCGGCTGGCCGAGGATTTCATGTACAAAAGAAAGCTTCTGGAAAGCAAAAGCATACGCAGTTCCATCGTGGGTTCCATCAAGCAGACCCTTTATGAGCGCGGTGTGGAATCCGAAGAACACACCCACCATTTGGCCTTGTTAGGCACTCGTATCGGCATGGCCATGGGCTTATCCGACAATGAGATCAACGAGCTGGAACTCTTGGCCATGCTCCACGACATCGGGAAAATCGCGATCAGTGACCATATTCTTAAAAAGTCCGCCAAGCTGTGTCCTGAAGAAGCCCAGGAGCTTAAGCGGCATACCGAGATAGGTTATCGCATTGCCCAATCCGTTCCTGAACTGGCCCCTATCGCCGACTGCATCCTCAGCCACCATGAATGGTGGAATGGCGAGGGCTACCCGCAGGGGCTGAAAGGCGCAGCCATTCCCCTGCCGTCCCGTATCATCACCATTGTGGATGTCTATGACAATTTGATTACCGGCTGCTCCATCCAGCCCGGACTGCCGCCTCAGCAAGCCCTAAAGGCCATTGCGGGCGCAGCCGGAACCCAGTTTGACCCCGGCATTACCGCCATCTTCGTGGAGCAGATGGGCGGCCTGGCTTGATCTATCGACACTTAAACAGGCCGGTTGCTGATAACAATCAGCAACCGGCCTGTTAGTTTGCGGTTTATAAACTGGTTGACAAAGAATTGATATGGTTATATAATGCTTTCACTACATCTTGTTTTGCAAATATTAAATATATCATACTATGATTTATTTGTCAAGGTATAAATCCAATTATTGAAAGTGCGGTTTGGGGCTGGCCTCCATCCCGGAATATTATGGGCCGGCTATTGCTGATCCCTGATTAAATATTCTTGCCAACACTATGTTATAATAAATTTTTACTATGATCAAGGAGGTTCACCATGAATCAGGATGATAAGACACTTGAGATGATGCGTCAGATTATTGAAGAAAAGAAGAAGAAAAGCGCCTCACAGGGCAAAATGCGGCGCGGCGGGGAAAACCGCTTTGGCGCTTCCCATCCCGGAAACAAGAAGCAGAAAAAAGGCGGGCTGCCCCCCAAGTAAATGAAAGGTTGAGTGTGATGAAATCGCTGGTCTTAGCGGAAAAACCCAGTGTAGCGCGAGAAATAGCCCGGGTTCTGAAATGTCAGCAAAAAGGCAAAGGGTACCTGGAAGGGAACCGGTATGTGGTGACCTGGGCTCTGGGACACCTGGTCACCCTGGCCGAGCCCGACGATTATGACCAGAGGCTCAAGCAATGGCGTATGGAGGATCTACCCATGCTGCCCGGTAAGATGAAGCTTAAGGTCATCAGGCAGACCTCCCATCAGTATCAGGTAGTTAAAGGCCTGATGAAGCGCAATGATATCAAAGACCTGGTCATCGCCACTGATGCCGGGCGCGAAGGCGAACTGGTAGCCCGCTGGATCATGGAAATGGCCCAGTGGAAAAAGCCTTTTTATAGATTGTGGATATCCTCACAGACCGACACCGCAATTATGGAAGGTTTTTCCCATTTGCAGCCCGGCAAGGCTTTCAATAACCTTTATGACGCGGCGGTATGCCGCGCTGAGGCGGATTGGCTGATCGGGCTCAATGTCACCCGCACCCTGACCTGCAAGTTTAACGCGCAGCTGAATGCCGGACGGGTGCAGACCCCTACCCTGGCCATGATCGTGGAGCGGGAACGGGAGATCAAGAACTTCAAACCGGTTGACTACTGGACCATAAGGGCCGATTTTGCAGGATACTTTGGCGATTGGCGCGATTCCTCGGGAGGCCGGCTTTATGAACTGGCCAGGGCTCAGGCTATAGCCGACCGGGTCACAGGCCAAACCGGCACTATAAAAGAAGTCAAAACCGAAGCCAAGCAAGAACCGCCTCCGCTGGCCTATGACCTGACCGAACTGCAGCGCGACGCCAACCGCCGCTTCGGCTGGTCAGCCCAGAAAACCCTGGCTATACTTCAGGATCTGTATGAAAAGCACAAACTGGTTACTTATCCCCGCACCGATTCGCGTTATATCAGCAGTGATATTGTACCGACCCTGCCAGCGCGCCTGGCAGGTATGAATCGGGGCCCGTACGCAGCCCTGGTAAAGCCCCTTTTGGAGAAAACTCTCTCCCCGGGCAAGCGGCTGGTGGACAACGCCAAGGTCAGCGATCACCATGCCATTATCCCCACCGAACAAACGCTCAACCTGGGCAGTTTGGACGAGGAGGAAAAGCGCCTCTATGATCTAATCGCGCGGCGCTTCCTGGCAGTTTTATACCCTCCCCACCGCTATCAGCAGACCACCATGACAACGATAGTCAACGGAGAGAATTTTTATTCGCGGGGCCGCACCGAAGTAGAGCGGGGTTGGAAAGCGGTGCAGGCCGTTTTGGCTGATAAGGAGGACAAAGACGAGGAACGTCTGCCCGAACAAGCCCTGTCTGCGCACCGGCGGGGTGAAGCGGTCACCGTACAGAGCTGCAAAATCAATAAACAGCGCACCAAACCCCCGGGGCGGTATACCGAGGCCACGCTTCTGACCGCCATGGAGCACTGCGGCAAATGGGTGGAGGATGAAGAACTGCGGGAGTCGATCAAAGGCAGCGGATTGGGAACCCCGGCCACCCGGGCCGAGATTATCGAAAAGCTGATTCACACCAGTTATATTGAGCGCCATGGCAAGGAGCTGCTTCCCACCTCCAAAGGCATTCAGCTGATCGGTCTGGCTCCCCCGGCCTTACGCTCCCCAGAGCTCACCGCCCAGTGGGAGCAGCGCCTGGCCGATATCGCCAAAGGCCGAGCCAAAAGGTCGGGGTTTATCGCGGACATTCGCCGCGACACCTCTGAACTGGTAGAAGCGGTAAAGAATTCCCAGACGGTTTACAAAGCCGACAATATATCCAAAAGCAAATGCCCCCAATGCGGAAAGTTTATGCTAATCGTAAACGGCAAGCGCGGCCGCATGCTGTCCTGTCCTGACCGCGACTGCGGCCACCGCCAGCCTGAAAAGGAAAATCCCTATGGCTACAAAGGGGAAAGCCGGGCCAATCAAAAGCTGATCGCCCGCTACAGTGACCAGGAAGAGTTGGGAACCAATCTGGGAGACCTCTTCAAGGCCGCTCTGGCTAAAAAGCAAGAGGAGAAATAGGGAGAACTGCCATGAAATCCTGGCTGGATATTTATAAACCGGGTAATTACGCGGTTGAACGCCTTTACCGCAATGAAATCCTCCAAAGCAATCAGCAATCCCGGCAGTACGGCTTGGAGTTGACCCCCCTGCAGGCTATGGAACTGCTGCAGACCCGGCGCCGGGCCTTGAAGAGCCAGGGCCGGTTGGAGCTGGGAATTGAGGTCATCAAAAAGATGATTGCCGCCTTCTGCTCCTCGCCCTATATTCATCCTCACGAATATGCCGGCACGTTGGGGGAACTGGTGGAGATCTTCTACTATATGAAAAATGAGACCCGGGAACGCCTGGGTGATGACGAATTAATCACGGTGATGCGGGAATTGTTCGACAGCCAGAGCCGGGGATCGCTGGAACTCCTGCGCGACCGCGACCTGGATCGCTACGCCCGCGAGCTGCGCGACCGGCAGTAAATTCGCAGAAAGGAGCCCCGGTTTGAATCGACCATCCGACCTGGAAAAACACCGTTATTTGGATAAACGCCGCCTGGATTCTCATCACTTCACCCTGTCCTTGCTGCAGAACGCCCACCGTCTGGGGCTGATCGACAAGGCCGGAATGGACTCCATCCAGTCCCAGGTGATGGATTTGCTGGCCGCTGCCATACGGCTATACACCCGCGGCGAAAGCACATCGGTAAAAAACGAAACCGCACAAGGCATCATGCTGTCTCTGTTTTATGCCATGGACGCCTGCCTGCGCAGCCCGGGTCATCCCGATGAAGCCCTGGAACAGCTGCAGGCCCGAGGATTAGCCTCTATACACAGCCAGGGCCTGGCTATCCTGGAGTCTTGTTTGCTGGATACCAGGCGGATATACGAAAACCTTCTGCAACAGAGGTTAAAGGTGGCCAACCTTGCTTACCAGTCGACCCTGGAGGAGGCCCTGCCCGATTTCTTCAATCACTATGACGTCCGCTTCGCGGCTCACGAAACCATGGCCAGCATCGACTACCCTCTGTTGCTGGATGACATGAAGGTCAGCGGCGTCTTTTATATCAGGAAGTATCTGCAGACCTTGACGGTGGAAAACAGTTTCTGCCGGCGCTACAGCACCAAAGAGGTGAAAAACCTCTTAACCGCCTATGGCCGCACCTACCGCATAAATATCAATGAGGCCTTGATCAATATATTTGAGATCGTGGCCACCAATGCCATGTTTTCGCTCCTGGCCGGCAACCCGGCCCAGCAACTGAGCATCAGCAAAGCCCAACTGGAGTCGCTGTATCAGGTCTTGTCCGCAGCGGATGAATCAGGGCGCCTGGAAATGCTTGGAGCCCAGGCTGAACTGCTGCTGGTTTGGCCCGGCGCATCACAGGATGATTACAACCTGACCCCCGATGAACCCTGGGCCGCTCCAGTCCCTGTTCCCGGCTTAAAACAGCTCTTGGAGCATTTGTTGACCCTGATAATGCCCAGACTGAACCGGGCCCTGGAGTTCGGGAACCTGGAAAACGTGGTTATAGTCAGCAGCAAGGCTGCTGCACCTGATGCGCCCAGGATTGTTTTTAACGCCGGGATCAAAATGGATGATGACAGCTTTAGAGAATTGATCGGAGATATCATGGCCTGCCGGGATGGGGCGCAAAAAGCCGCCCTGATTACCGGCCGCAGCCAATCCCTGGCCGACTTCATTGACATATTAGAGGCCGACTGTCTGTTTGAGGGGGAATACCAGGCTTTATACGCCCGGCTGGGGGAAATGGAGCTGGCTCTTCTGGCCCGAATACTTTTTGTTGAAGAGATTCGCAGCGATGGGGAGGGTTTTTGCCTGCGGCCTGAAGCAGGCCAGGCATTCGACTATCCCTGGCAGGCGGAGCTGTCGTTTTTCCTGCAAAACCTGCCCGCCCACCGCATCAAACTGATCGAACACCTCATTCACTCCAGCCTGGAGACAGAAATCTAGCGGAACAGTGGGAGAAGTCGGGGGGAACTCAGTCCGGCTGAGTCAAAAGAACCGTCCCCGCCACTCTACCCGCCACTCTCCAGTCTTTCCCGCTTGGCCGTATTCCCGCCGGGCGCCTTGCTTGGCGGCTACTCCCGGACAAAAAAAACCATGGCCTCGGAGTGGGCCATGGTTCAACATCAGGGTGGGGGTTCTTGCGGATGATAGAGGGGTTTTTAATAGGCTTCAAAACGGCTTCCCGGCACTCCGCAGATCGGGCATTTGTCCGGGGCCTCATTTTCATGAACATAACCGCAGACCGGGCAGAGCGAAAAAGACTCAGCCGGAAAATCCTGGTTTTGTTTCACTGCTTGCAAGGCTTTGAGGTAGAGATCATGATGCGCCTTTTCAGCCTCGTTGGCAAAGTGGAAGGCGAAGCGGGCCGGCTTGTTGCCTTCCTGTTCGGCTTCAATGATGAAACCCGGATACATTTCGGTAAATTCATAATGTTCGCCCTGAGCGGCCTCTTTCAGATTGTCCTCGGTGCTGCCTATGCCATTCATGATCTCCAGATGCTTTAAGGCATGAATGGTCTCAGCCGCAGCAATGGCTTTATAGAGGCGGCTCACCATGGAGAGTTTTTCTTGTTCAGCTTTTCTGGCGAAAGCCAGATATTTGCGATTGGCCTGAGATTCACCTGCAAAAGCCGTCTTCAGATTCTGGTATGTAGACATTTACCGTACCTCCTTTTAAATTTATACATACATAATGTTCGACAACCGATAAAAACATATTCCTGTTGTTTTCATCCCGGGATGGATTGTATACTTTCAGGGTATAGTTTTGAGGCAAAAAATACTATTCCAGCAAATCGCTAAATACTACCTTGCTAAAATCGGCGTTAAGCCGCTGTTGGATACCTGCCAGGGCTTGATGCACCGGACAGTCTGGAGGCCCATTTTTGGAGCAGTAGTGCTCATCTATAAAGCAGCGGTTGAGCCTTATCGGGCCTTCAATGGCTTCGATCACATCCAGCAGGCTGATCTCAGCGGGATCTTTAGCCAGGACATAACCCCCTCCCACACCTCGTTGTGAAGTAATAATGCCGGCCCTGGTCAGGGAGGGCATTATCTTAAACAAGTAACGCATGGGTATGCATTGCGTCTGTGCGATGGTCTGAGCTTCAACCACTTCCCCACGGGGCAGGGTCGATAAATATAGAACAACTCTGAAACTGTAATCCGTAGCCTGATTGATCTGCATTCATTTAATTCCTTAATTGTTTACCCTTTGAGTATATTTTAAGCATACTCATCGACAACTGCACTGTCAATAGTATTTTGGTTTCTAATTGAAAAATTTAAACGAGGATAGCCGGACGACAACCGGGGATGACCATTGGGGACGATCCTTTTTTGTCACCTCCGATGATCCTTCTCAGGACGGCTTCAAGTCTACCCTGCAGGGCAGGTTTTTCAGATTGGGAGTGCCGAATTCTTTGCCCAGCTTGCCTATTGAAGTAAGTATATTGAAATTGGATTTCTGCCAGTCATATTGGGTATCGGGGCTTCCTTCCGGGAACCACCAGCCTATGTCGGCACACAGCACGCCGGGCATAACCCGGTCGGTAACCTGGGCCGCCTGCACGATCTGACCATAAGGAGTGGATATGATCACTTCGTCTCCAGAGCTTATCCCCTGGGCTTTTGCTGTATCGGGATGTATCTGCACCTCCGGCATGGGGCTTTTCTGACGCAGTTTTTGCACCCAGCGATAGGAGGAATGCAGGTAATAAGGATTTTTGGCGCTGATTAAGAGCAAAGGATAAGCGCCCCATTCCTCCTCGGGAAGTCCGGCATACTCCGGCAGGGCCTTAAGTTTTAACTTTTCGGCCTGGCTCAGTTTCAACTCGACTTTTCCAGTCGGGGTGCGAAATCCCTTGGCCAAATGCAGGTTAAACCGATCCGGGCCTTTCAGATAACCCCGGGCGGCAAAATCCGCGAAGCTCAAGCCCGCCGGCCTCAGGATATCTTCCAGAAACTCTTCGGGATTGTCATGCCAGTATTCAGGCGGGGAGACGCGTTTGCCCAATTCATTGAGGATTTTTATATCCGCCCAGCACTCCGGCGGCGGCTCCACCACCTGGGGGCGGGCAAATATGATGCCGTGGCCAATGCCATAATGGCCGATATCATTCATTTCATATTGGTGGGCTACCGGCAAAACTATGTCGGCCATAGCAGCGGTTGGAGTCATGAACATTTCCGCTATGGCTATAAAGTCGAGGCGGTTTAAGGCCGCAAAGGTAGTACGGCTGTCAGCCCAGGTCACCAAAGGATTGGTGCACATACCATAATAGCCTTTGACCGGGTAAGGGCTCCCGGTCAAGACCGCCTGGCGGAAATAAGCTGGAGGAACCGTCATCATACGGGGAATGGTGCCGTGGTAAGCACCGATCATGGTCTTAGCTTTATCAGGGATCAGGTCGGCCCGGACAAAAGCTCCCAGGCCCATGATCTTGGGATCATGCGGGTTGATATTGCCCCCCGGGACCTCCAGGTTGCCGGTGATGGCCATCAGGCAAATCAAGGCCCGGGCAGAATCAAATACATTAATGTCGTGTTCGATGGCATTGCCCCATTGCAGTGCGGCCGGCTTGCTGCGGGCATACAAACGGGCTCCCTGACGGATCAAATCCGCTGCCACTCCGGTGATAGCCGCCACTGCTTCAGGGGTGTAGTTCTGCACCTGCTCAGACAAATCCTCAAAGCCATAGGTAAAGCCGTCAACAAAATCCCGGTCATAGAGCAGATCACTGATAATGACATGGATGAAGCCCAGGGCTAAAGCGGCATCTGTACCCGGTTTAACCTGCAGCCACAAATCCGCCCTTTCAGCCAGACCGGTGCGGCGCGGATCGATCACCATTAGTTTGGCGCCATTTTTTATTTGCTGTAAGGCCAAAGTGGCAATCTGGCCTTCTTCGTTGGTATCCAATAAATTGCTTCCCCAAGCCACGATGAGATTGGTAGGATTGTGCAGATCAGCCACCGGGTAAAACCCGCAAGTGTGAAGCCCGCTGACCTCACGCGGGGCATGGCATACATCCTGAGAAGCGATCACATTGGGTGAACCGAATAGATTGGCCAGGCGAATCAACACAAAATGCTCCAGACCTTTGGGCATGCCTACTCCGAAGCCCACCGCACGGGCCCCGTATTGTGCTTTGATCTCAAGCAGCCTTTGAGCGGTCTCCTCCAGGGCCTCATCCCAGGAAATCTCCCGCCATTTGCCCTCACCCCGTTTGCCAGCCCGTTTAAGCGGGCTGAGAAGCCGGTCGGGATGATGCAGACGGTCTGCTGAAACCCGGCCTTTATAGCAGGTATAGCCGTTGTTTAAATAGCCTTCCAGATCGCCCTTTATCCTGACAATGCGGTTGTCTTTGACCCCGACCAGCAGGGCGCAGCCGCCATGATCCATACGGCCGCAGTGGGTTTTTATCCAGGTTATTTCCTCTGCCATAATATCCTTCTCCTTACGGATAGTTGATACCGGCAGTTTTACTCTCTCCCTAAAGCCTATTGTCGCTTCATTCTCTCTATCTCTATTATATTTATCCGGTCGGGTTGATAATTCCTGCTGGAAAAGAGGGAAAGCACATGGAATACTGTAAAGGCCTCAAACGCTGGCAACCAATCTAGAAAACTCTAATCGGCCCGAAGGATACCGCAGGCACAAGCTATTGTAAAAGTAAGGGAGGCGCTATGCGTGGATAAAGCAGCCAGCAGGCCATTCGCTGCCGGGTTTCCACCTGTGAGTACCGGGGCGGCGGCCTCCGCACCTCGCGTGAACGCAGCAATCGCCTCCAATCGGTTTCTTTTTCATTATTCAACGATGTCGATAGCCGGCTCGATGAACACCGGGCTTTTGACCGGGGCGGCAAATGGGGACGGTCTTTTTTGGTTACCGTCCCCATTCGCCCCGTCCGGCGTTCTTCTGTCTCTCCCTATTTCAGCTGATTTTGCTGGTTTTTACCCAGATGTTCATCGCCCCGGCCTGTCTTATCAGCTCATCGCGAACCGAGGGGTGGGCGATGCTGATAAGAGATTCGGCCCTTTCCCAGGTGCTTTTGCCAGCCAGATTTACCGCGCCGTATTCCGTTACCACATAGTTAACCATGGTGCGCGGCACGGTCACGATGGATCCGGGCGCCAGCGTAGGCACAATACGGGATTTGGTTTTGTCCTTAAGGGAGGTCAGGCAAATTATGCCTTTACCTCCCCGGGAATAGAAAGATGCGTTGATGAAATCGAGCTGCCCGCCGGTTCCGCTGATATGCCGGGTGCCGGCCGACTCCGAGCATACCTGGCCATATAAGTCAATTTCAATGGCATTGTTGATGGAAACGACTTTGTCATTCTGGGCGATCATGTTGAGCGAGTTGGTGTAGTCCACTGAACAGCTGGCCAATGCCGGGTTTAAATGCATAAAATCGTAGAGCTTCTTGGTTCCCAGGGCAAAAGTATATGTCATCTTCTCCTTATCGATGCTCTTTCTTTTTCCGTTCATTCGCCCCGACAGATACATTTCCATATAGGCGTCGACCAGCATTTCGGTGTGCCCCCCCAGATCTTTGAGATCTGATTGGGCGATCATCATCCCGACCGCATTGGGCATAGCCCCTATACCCAGCTGAATACATGACCCGTCCTCGATCATTTCAACAATGGTCTCCGCTATCTGACGGTCGGTATCGCTGCTGCCCGGAACCGGTATCTGCATGAGGGGCTGGTGGTCGGTTTCGACAATATAATCCACATCAGAAATGTGTATGCTTTCGTTGCATCCACCCAAACATACCGGGGCCTGGTCATTGACCTCGACGATCACCTTTTTGGCCTTCCTGGCTATGGCATAGTGCACCGAATTGGAGGCGGAGAAATTGAAATAGCCGTTGCGGTCGATAGGGGCCACCTTGGTCATAAATACGTCAGGCTCATGATAGCGCTCGTACAATGCCGGACATTGGTGGTAAAGAAAAGGAATGTAGTTGCTCAGCTTCAGGTCATGCAGGATGCGGTCGCCGGCGCTGAAGTGCCAGCTGTTGTAAATAAAGTGCTCGCGGTGCGGGTCGACCACTGCCACTGCGGCCAAACCCGGGAAGTTCAGGCACCTGACCTTGACATCATGCAATTCCGGGGCTCTCCCGGCCAGGAAAAGATCCAGGTAGGTGGGGGCCATGGCAAAATGGCCGTAATCTACCCAATCCCCCGATTTAACCGCTTTGACAGCTTGCTCTGCCGAGCATAGCTTACTGTGATACTGGCTGGAAATATTCATGAGTCCCTCCATAATGACAGTGATTGCATGGCAGCAGGGGCCGCATTGCCTTGATGCCAGTCTTGTATTTTTTACTTTCGATTTGATGCCGCGCGTATAGGCGGCGGCCCGGTTAATATCATTGATCACACCATAATTCTAAACCTGGCAGTGCCGTGATCGGGGATCCTAGACCATGCCGTCCTAAAAATTCGTCAATAACCCGGTCCGTGGCATAATACTGTGTTGGGGCCGGGCTGCCCCGCTCCACAGAGCGGGGCAGCCCCTGATGGCAAAAAGGCTCTGAAAAACCTGCTGCCCCGGCACAACAACATTGATTTTGAAGGTTAGCACTCTTCAGGAACCAATGCCTAACCGCAATATGTTATCAACAACCACAGTGTAAATGTAATAGCATTGTAAAACAACAGCATGCCTAACCGCAATATGTTATCAACAACCCTGTCCCCACGACATCAGGCCGGGATTTCTTTGGCTTTGACAACACTGCCGGCCCGGCTCTTGTTCCAATCCCAGACACCCCAGACAACCGCCGCAGCCAGGATAATGATCGGGGGAACATTGCCCATCTCGTAGAGTCCCATTATTCCTAAAGCATAAGCTACCAATGATCCGGTGAAGATGCCGAAGGCCGGCGGGTCTATGTGAGTATCGCCGTGAATCAGGAACAGCCTGGCTCCCAGATCAGCCAGCAAGGCTCCTACGATACCCATGGTGACGCCCCACAGGATGTTTCCGCCGCTGAACAAGGTGCCATAGGCTGCACAGAGTGTGATGTGATGGGTGACGGGAACAGCCGTGCCGTACTGCAGGAACACCAGAGAAGCGGCAGAGATCAGGAAGCCTACAAAAGGCGCGCTGCTTGCCGTAGCGGGGTCGGCCAGCATGGTGCTGGTGACAAAAGCTGACAGGCCGCCTGCGGCCACCCCGATAACAATTTTCTCGGCCGTGCTTTCCATGAAAGGCAGCCAGCGCTGGTCGCCGCCGAAT
>NZ_DIPG01000143.1:17974-22302 GCF_002426325.1 Syntrophomonas sp. UBA5494
ACGCCGGGCTGTTTTAAGCCCATCAAGCCGGCGGTGATGTCCTTACCTGAAACCATGTATCCCATTTTCTTGGCAAAAGCAGCCGCCGCCACCCCGCCCGCAAATGCGATATGGGGGCCGAAGAAAGGGCCGAAGGTGATGATACTGTGCCAGTCGAAAGTAGACCCGGACATGGCCGCAGCCACCCCCACAAATCCTAAGAAACCGCAGAATATAAAAGCGGGGAGGGCTCCGATGGCTGCCCCGAAAGCGCCGCCGCAAAAGGAAATCAACAAAAGGGTAGTATCGATATTCATACTATAAATTCCTCCTTTACCTCTCACTTTACCTGGCCTGCGCCTGTACCGCTTTCATTGCGGACTGCACTGCTGCTGTATCTCCGAAAAACCCGATGGTGTTAATATGCTGCGGGCAGGTGCCATGCAATTCCACTGCGCTTACCGATCCCGATTTGACCCCTACGTCGGCTAGATAAAATAGATTGGGCAAATCAGTCTGCACCAGTCCCACAGCATCTATTCGCTTGCCTTGTATTTCCTTTCTGCAATCCGGCGGCATCCTGCGCAACAGCATGGCCATGGTACTTGGTCGCGGGGCCTGAATCAGCCGCGTGATCAGCATGACATGTCACCTCCTTCCTTTCTAAAATGTCAGTTTGGGATGCGGTGAAGCAATAATCGATGAGGCCAGAACCACTCCTTCGTCAGCCAGTTTGTCGCAGGCTGTTTTTACCGCTACTTTTACCGCACTCAGCTCGCCGCACAGGTATACAAAAGCCTTGCCGCCCATACCGCGTGCCAGCCGGATCTCGATAAGGTGCACATTGGCTGCCTTGGCGGCCATATCTCCGGCCACCACGCCCGATGTAGCATCAACCGTTTCGATGATGCCCAGCGATCCTGTAACCTCCGCGCTGCTGGTTGCTGACAGTGCCGGTATCACCTCGGGATGGATATTGGGCAAAACGAAACTGGAGATGGCCAAAGCGGGATCCAGATTGACGCCCTTTTCCACGGATTCTTTTACGGCGCTGATATCCCCGGAAATGAGGGCCACAAACTTGCCCGGACACATCACCGTAGCCTGAATCAATTCCACCTTGCCGCCCTTTAGCATGACATCAGTGGCTTCCAAACCTTTGGCAATGCTCCGATATTCTATAAATCCTAACACCTGCTTCATGACCTGGCCCCCTTTCTAGCTGTTTGCTCGTTCTATTACGATCCGTTCTTGACTGCATTCGCTGACCCGGCCGGCTATGCTGGCAAAAATGCGGCTGCCCAGCTTGCCCCGGGGTATTTCGGCCACCAGTTGACCCATAGCCACCGCCTCTCCCGCCTTGACAACCGCTTCAGCAGGAGAACCGATATGCTGTTTTAAAGGCAAGACCACTTTATCAGGCTGCAGCTCTGTGGGGTAAAAGGGCGCGAAAGCCGCATAGCCCTTGAGGTTCAACCGCCTGATGAGCCGTTTGGTTGGTATGCGGCGGTAAGGGCGCATAGCATCAGGCTGGGCGGTTTTGCCCACGAAGGGATTTTTTATCCCCGTTTTAGTGACTTCAGCCTTGAGCAGCTGATTGACCCGGCGCGGTGAAAGCCCCATGGGGCACGCATACAAATCGCAGGCGCCGCATTCCGAACACAGTAAGGATTGAAGGGCCTTGTCCCCCTGAGCACCGCCATAGCTGGCCGCCAGGATAGTCTGATTGGGGTTGATGCCATAACCCAGCAGATTGCGCGGGCACAAATCAGTGCACAGACGGCATTGACAGCACATGGCCCGGGCCTGCCTTAAAATCGTGGTCAAAGGCTGGCTTTGCACCCCTATTACCGGGTTGTGCCGGGGCAATACCAGCAGGCCTTTGGTGGTTTTGGTTACCGGATGTTCAAGATCTGCCAACATGCGGCCCATCATGGGGCCGCCGTCGATTACGGCATAATCCGCAATCACAGCCCCGCCGGCCAGATCTATCATCTGCCTGACGCTGACTCCCAGCGGAACCCAAAAAGTACCGGGGCTGGCTACTGCTCCAGACACGGTCACCCATTTATGGGTGAGGGGTCGGCCGGCTTCAGCCTGAGCCAGGTTCCACAATGTCTCTACATTCATCACCACCACCCCGATCTCCAGCGGAATGCTGCTGTGGGGGATCAGCTTGCCGGTGGTTTCATACACCAGGACCACCTCATCACCCGCCGGGTAAAAGTCGCCCAGAGGCGCAATATACAAGGAGGCATAGGTTTTGATGGCTTCCTGCATGGCGGCAATCACTTCTTCATGTTTGGCTTTGATGCCTATGATGGCTTCCCCCGCGCCCAGATCCAGGCGTACCTTTTCCAGCATTCCGGCCAGCAGATCCGCGTCTCTGAGCATGATGTTCTGATCCACCGACATCAAGGGCTCGCATTCCGCACCATTTAAGATGACGGTTTCAACCCGGGCATCCAGTTTCACATGGGTGGGAAAGCCTGCGCCGCCTGCCCCGACTATGCCGGCTTGCCGCGCTATATCGGACATACGCTTGTTCATCGATTTTCTCCCCTCAGTGACTGTCCTATTGCCCGGCCGGCCCGGCATACTCATTCCAAACCGCAACTGCCGCCCGGGCGACTTCTATATCCTGTTCGACGCTGCCGCCGCTGATGCCAATGGCGCCCATTAACTTGCCGCCTTTTTTCAAGGGGAAGCCCCCTCCGAATATAACCAGGCGCCCCTGGTTGGTGGATTCTATCCCGTACAGGGGCTGGCCGGGCTGGCTGGCCTGGGCTAATTCATGGGTGGGCATTTTGGTGGCTGCAGAGGTAAACGCCTTGCCCCGGGCAATGTCGATACTGGCCAGGATGGCCTCCTCCTGGCGCTCCAACACCAAAAGGTTGCCCGCCGCGTCAACCACACAGGCTACTACCGGCAAATTCATGGTCTCAGCCCTCTCCTGGGCGGCAGCAATCATTTTCCTGGCCACCACCAGGGACATCCCACAGGAGGCCCCGTTCTCCAGGTGTTCCATAACCCGATTTTTAACGATCTGCACTAATTCCTCATCCCCTTCCACCCGGGCCATTACGAATAAGAGATCCGACAAACGGTTCAGGTATTGAGGAATCTCCTGCCGCAGTTCCTGGCTTTGGCGGAGGTCAATGATGAGGCGCTCGGCCCGCCTCACTATGGTGCGGGCCAGGTCCAGGCCGCCGCTCCCGGCGGTCCCGCCCGGCAATACCATACCGGTCAGCTTGGGCAGTCCGGCGGAGAGATCGTCGATTATATTTTCCAAACGGCGGATATCCGCCTCGCCAACCGTTTTGGGCAGCTTGGCGAGCCCCTTGGAAGTGCTGGCTACCTCTGCCGATATTACCTGCAGATCCTGTTGTATGCTCACTATGATTTCTTTTAAGCGTTGGCTTTGGATGAGGCCCCGGGCCAGGCCCAGACATGAGCTGGCTTCATCCAGGGTGCCGTAGCACTCCACCTGGGGGTCCGCTTTGGATACCCTTTTGCCCCCCCACAGAGAGGTCTCGCCTTTGTCGCCGCTGCGCGTGTAGACTCTCATCAGGTTCCCACCTCCCAGCTGTCAACAATGCCAACAATAGCGGCATTAACGGGAGAATTAGTATCATTGATAGCCAGGCGGGCCGAACTGCCTTCCACCACCAGCACGATCTCCCCGATTCCCGAACCCACAATATCCACTGCCACGTCCATCCGGCCGGAAACGGCGCCATCCAGGGACAGGGGACTGACAATGAGCAATTTCCAGCCTACCAGACGCTGGTCTTTTTTGGTGGCTACGATATGCCCGATCACTTTGGCTGCATACATGATCCCACTCCCTCCCGCATAAATCTGATCATCTCAAAATCTCAATACCGCGCTCCCGGGCCAGATCCTTAGCCATAGCGGTTACAACCGTATTGGGTCCGATTTTTATAGCCTTGCGCTTGCATACCGAGACATCTCCAGCGCTCAAAACCCGCAGGGTAAAGACATCCGCATCCTGAACAGCCGGCGCAACCGCCGCTTGGGCCTGGCCGCTCTGCTTAATGCCCACCCCCAGTACAGCCGCGCTTAAATCACCGGATTTAACCAGGGTTATGCCGAATTCGGCCAGCCTGTCGAGATTGCTCTTCAACATCTGTTTGAAAGCGGCATTGCCCAAATTCATGTTTATCTTGTCCCGGGCGGAGTCATAGGGATCGCAAGCATCGCACACCGCAAAGACCGGCTTGCCCCTCATAAGGGCGTATAAAGCCAGGGTGCCGACCAGATTGTCGGCGATGCCGTGAGCCAGTTTGGCAGCGGTATTCATGGTCAGCAGCGGTATGATCACCTTG
>NZ_DIPG01000143.1:22385-24356 GCF_002426325.1 Syntrophomonas sp. UBA5494
GGCGGTATTCATGGTCAGCAATGGTATTATCACCTTGTCGGCGTTCTTGCTCAGATCTCCCGGGGATTTGCGGTTGGCTTCGGTTATGATTTCTATATCGCCCAGCTTGGATTTGAGCAGATCAGGGCCGATAATGGCTTCCGCGGCCGGGGTCAAGACCACCTGCAGCCGGTAATTGGATGCGGCTATGGCCTGCAGTTGCCCCAATACCTCTTTTAATCCAATGGTTCCTCCGCTGAACAGAACTAAAGCCCGTTTACCTTGGGGAACCGGCGCTTTGCTTTCCTCCAGGGCGGTCATCTTTTTCAGGACCTCGTTGACAATTTGTTCGACCAGATCATTATCCATTTGTCTCACTCCTTGAATGATAATGCGATGCCCAGCGGTGTAACCAGATAAGGCAATTGGGGAACAAATGTCGGACATCCGGTTTCCTGCTGAATAACATAATCCAAACCCGGGTAGCTGCAGGTGCCCCCTACCAGATAAATGGCCCCGGGGGCACTGCCGGTCAGGTGCTGGTTGATTATGCTGGCGATTTTTTCAAAAACCGGCCGCACAACCGGGAACATCACCGCCTGCTCCCTGGGGTCGCGTTTTCTGGCCTCGGCTTCCTCGGTAGATATTTTGTAATTGCCGGCGATAACTAGGTCGAGATGAAACCCGCCGGTAGGCTCATCGGCGGTATAGATAACCCGGCCGTTTTCCAACACCGAAATGCCGGTGGTTCCGCCGCCCACATCCACAACCACCCCTTCATCAATTTCCAGCACCAGCGAGGCCGCAGTAGGTTCGTCGATGATCCGGGCTACCTCCAAATTGGCGGCTTCCAGGATATAAAGGGTGACTTTGCTGTTAGCCCCCTCAGTACCGGGGGGGATGGCGGAAGCCCCTTTGAACAGCTCCTGGCCCAGGCGCTGAGTCAGGGTTTGTATATGGCGGCGCACAATACCAACCGCCCCCGGATAATCGGTGACCATGCCTTCCCTCACCACCCGGGCCGGGGTGATTTCCCCGGTTATAGGGGTGCCAAGTGCATCAACCACCACACTGACTACATTGGCGGTGCCCACATCCACTCCCACGAACAGGGGGCCTGCTGCGGTTTCAACCTGGTTTTCTCCCATGCAGGCCGCCAGTTGATTAATCAAGAGATTGGCATTTTCCAATGGGTTCACTTTGGTTAGCATTTTAGTCATCCTCCGTCACCCCGGTTATGCTTTATGATGGATACACAGTGTACGCGGCTCCCCTTTGACTCGCGGGCAGGCCGGGTCGCCGCAAATGTTGCAGGTGGCAGGCCTGGCCGGCTCAGTCTTTTCCGCCGCATCCGGATCAGTTTCTATGGGGAGAGGCGTCTGATCCTGATTTTCATCGGCTGCGGAATCCGCCGGGGCGTCAGCGGGCCGCTCCGCATCAGTTTCCGCTTCACGCGGCTCCTCTGCCGCCGGTGCGGATGAAACCCCATCCGGCTCGCCTTTAGCCTCTGCGGCGTCCGGGACCGAATCCTGCCCTTTATCCTCAGCACTCTCCTCCCCGGGTTCGATGCCCGGAATGAATTCTTGCTCCCCATCCGCTGCTTCTATTGCTGGGGCGGGAGCCTCCGCGGGTTCCTCAGCCCTCACGGTTTGAGGCGTATCTATCAACTTTTCCAATTCATGGTGGGGCCTGGGTATCACCTTCTGGCTGACCACCCGGCCCACCCGTGAAGCTGCGGCCGTACCCGCGCTCACGGCCGCCTGAACTGCGGCCACATCGCCGGCAATCTTTACTGTTACCCAGCCCAGGCCGTTGGTTAATTCGTAGCCAAGCAGCTTTACATTGGCGGCTTTCACGGCTGTGTCAGCGAATTCAACGGCTGCGGTCAGCCCCACCGTTTCGACTAATCCCAGTGCTGTTCGGATCGCCACGTCTTTCCCTCCATTCCTATTACTAGCCCATCCCATTGACTCTCAGCAGCTCCGCTTTTTG
>NZ_DIPG01000143.1:24507-34620 GCF_002426325.1 Syntrophomonas sp. UBA5494
TTGAATCCGTCGACCAGTACACAGCGTTGTGCGCGGGTAAAGGTTCGGGCTGAGGTCAAACCTTCCCCGGTGGGACCTGCGATGGTAGCCGTGAAATGTCCTTCGCCCAGGTACCCGACCCCGTTTAAGGAAGATCCGTTCTTAACAAAAATCGTAGTTTTGACCGCCTGGGCGAACGCGGTCATGTTGTCCACGTTTTTGGAGTGCATCACCGCAGTGTGATGGCGTCCGCCTTCCATCAGCACTGCCAGCCTGATGCCTTCCTGGACATTGGGCACTCTTACCACCGGCAGAATCGGCATCATGTACTCTTCCATCACCGTGATATGGTCGGCTTCAACTTCGTAGACGATCAGCTTGACGTTATCCGGGGCCTCGATGTCCAGGGCCTGGAGAATGCAAACCGCATCTTTGCCCACCCAGTCGCGGTCGAAATCTCCTTCCGCGGTGGTGAGCAGGCTGGTCAGGCGGTCGATATCCCTGCGCTCTTTCATGATGTAAGTAGGCTGCTTCGCGAATTCGGCCATGAGCTGATCGGCCACCGACTCTACTACCACCACTTCTTTCTCGCCGATGCAGTTCAGGTTGTTGTCAAAGCTGGCTCCCACCACAATGTCGCGGGCCGCCTTGACTATGTCGGCAGTCTCATCCACCAGCGCCGGAGGGTTCCCGGCTCCGGCGCCGATGGCCTTTTTACCTGAGGACATAACGGCTTTAACCACCCCGGGTCCTCCGGTGGCCACCACCAGGCTGATTTTGGGATGCTTGAGCAATTTCATGGTCTTCTGCAGGGTGGGGTCGGTCATGGTAACGATTAAATTGGGGGGGCCGCCGGCCTGAGCGATAGCCTCGTTGATGATCTGCACGCATTTATGGGTCACCTTTTTGGCATTGGGGTGGGGGCTGATCACAGCCGAGTTTCCGGCCACGATCATGCCAATGGCATTGCATATGGTCGTCTCGGTGGGGTTGGTGGACGGAGTAATACACACCGCCACTCCAAAAGGCTGTCTTTCCACCAGGGTAAGGCCGAAATCCCCGGCAAACACCTCCGGTTTTATATCCTCCATGCCGGGGGATTTCAAAGCCGCCAGGAGTATTCTGTTGACCTTGTCCTCCGGCCTGCCCATGCCGGTTTCTTCAGTGGTTATTTTAGCCAGAAGCTCGGCATTCTTCTCCCCGGCCCGCCGAATGGCCTCAATGATTCGGCCCCGCTTTTCCAAGCCCAGCTTGGGCAGCTGTTGTTGAGCTGCACAGGCACAGTCAATAGCCATTTCCAGGTCTTCAAATATCCCGTCTTTTCCGTCCTGGGATGGACCAGGCACGTGATAGACGTGCTCCGGTGCAATGTTTCCGGATTGGTCCAGCCTCTCCATAATCTGTTTGGTAATGGCTTGAACAATCGTCTCAGTATTCATCCGGTTATCCCTCCAATAGCTCGACAAATTCTCCGTTTTTGATGTTGCCCGCACGGGCTTCATCGACATCGATGTGAAATTCAGTTTTAAAATCTTCCCTTACCCGCACCCTGACGTTGTTAAAGACCAGCGCCCGATCTCCATGAGAGCGTATGCTAACCGTGTCACCGTCCTTGATTCCTAATCCGGCCGCCTCCGGAGGGCTCATGTGCAAATGCCGCAGTGCGCATATGACCCCCTGTGAACAGGTAATGGCGCCCCTGGGGCCGACGATTGACAAAGTGGGGGTGGGAGACCTTAACCCGGACTCCAGAAGCGGGGGATTGATCCCCAGGGTATAGCCGTCAGTCATGGATATCTCCACTTGAGTAGATTCCCGGGGGGGCCCCAAAACCCTGACTCCCGGTATGGCGCCTTTAGGGCCGACCAGAGTGACAGTCTCTTCATAAGCACACTGCCCGGGTTGACCCAATGCCTTGAACACCCGCATTTGATAGCCGGAGCCGAAAAGGGCTTCTATGTCCGGCCGGGACAGGTGCACATGACGATTGGAAATACCCACCGGAATCAAGAGCCGCTCTTCCTGCTGTACGGCCGACACGGCCTTTGCGATTAACCTTACCAGGGTTGCTTCGTCTATTGCTTGTGTCACGGTTTTTCCCTCCAACCATAATTCCATGGAATGTAACAGTCAGTGCAGATAATCTAAGGCTAAGAGTCTATTCAAAAATAAACGGAATCCGCTTATACAAGCGGGCGGCATTGCCTCCCATCAGCCGGGCTTTCCGGGTATCACTCCCACTGGGCGCATGCAATACCGGTTTATCCGCCGGCATTTGGAAGTGGGTCAGGGAAATGCTGCCCTGTTGGTCAATGCCGACCCCTACCGCCAGGAGAGAGGTTTCACAGGCCAAGCGGGCCAGTTCTATGCTGTTGCCCGTGGCAACCGGCAACAACAAGACCGGCATATGCTCTTCCTCTATGCCCCGGCTGGCATACTCGGCCAACTGCCGGGCCGACTCGCCGTCTTCATGACAAACCACTATGCTCAAGGTTTCTTTAGCCGTTAAATCTCTCATAATTACGCCTTCCCCCGATTGTCATGGCCGAAATATGACAGGACCAGGCCTGTAGCCACAGCGTTCCTGGGTCCCATAGACCCTCTGATATTGGCCCGTCCGGCCACGATCTTGTATTCAGCCAAGGCTTCGGTCACCATTTCCGGGATTTCAAAATCCAAGGCCGATCCGCCCACCATGACCACAAAGTCCAGCAGGCGGATGTTGCCGTCCGGAGCCACCTGGCGCAGAGCGCGCAGCACGTTGCGTACAAATACACGGCGCTTGGCTTCCCTTCTCACCGTTCTGATCCTCTCCATGGAATGGTGACTTATGATCGGTTCCAGGGTTTCACCTTTTAAGACCACCACCCGCGAATATACATGAGCCGGGAGGGGGTCGTTGTAGAATCTGACCGAACCGTCTTCCATGCGAATGTGGAACATACTCTCTACCCGGGCCAGCGGGTGGCGTTTGACATCTTCGGCGATGTCCATATTGTCCAGGTCGAGTTCAGACTTGATTAACATGGTGGTCATATCTCCGGCGCCAGCCAGGTGGGTTGAGTAAGTTTCGCCGCTGACGCTGATGATGGCGGCGTCGGTGGACCCGCCGCCCATATCCACAATGGCCAGCGGTATGGCAGTTCCGGGGGTACTTAATGCGCCTATAATAGCCATATTGGCTTCTACGCCCTCTATTTCCACCCGGACACCGATCTCTTTTTGCAGTTCCTCCGCGACCTGCTGCATGGGCAGGCGGTTGGTCTTGACCATGGCGGCAAGCCCCACCGCGTTTTCCAGGGCGGTTTCTCCGGCCACCCCGCCTTGCACCTCCCGGGGTACGAACATATCAACCGCCAGGATGTCTTGAATGGTCATCTCTTCCAGGGGCTGACCGGTGAGCTTGCTCATCACCGCGCGCACCCTTTCGGTCATTCCGCCTACATTGGTCCCGGCTTCGCCGCGCACATCGAGTATAGGGCGCACTTTTTCGACCGAAGTCATGATCTCGTCGGAACCCGCTTCTATATCAATGGAAGCATTATGCCTCTGTCCAAAAATCTGCAATTTGCCGGCCGGAATACGGCGGGCCCGCACATCCCCTGCCGGGGTTTTTATCACTACTGCGGAGCGGTTGCCGATCAAGGCACGGGCAATAGGAACTACCATCTTGGTTTCTTCAGAATCGAGATTAAACACCGTGGCAATGCCAAAGGGATTGGAAAGGGTTTCAACGGTCTTGCCACT
Organism: Syntrophomonas sp. UBA5494; assembly: GCF_002426325.1. Classification (NCBI taxonomy): domain Bacteria; kingdom Bacillati; phylum Bacillota; class Clostridia; order Eubacteriales; family Syntrophomonadaceae; genus Syntrophomonas; species Syntrophomonas sp. UBA5494. The sequence goes on from NZ_DIPG01000143.1 coordinate 28,234, forward strand.
TTCGGCCACTTCTACGGCCGCCTGCATATTGACCGGCACCTTTTCGATAAACCTCACTTCATCCACAATAGGAATGATATATTTGAGGCGATTGCTTATTAAGACCCCGTCATCGTTTTGTATAATGGCCCCGGCAACCGGCTTGCCCTGGTCTATGGCTTGATTAATGGCTGCCGCTACTTCCGCAAAATCGTAGCCGTTATCAACCAGGGGAATCACCGCGTCCGGCCCGTTGTAAGCGGCCAGATCCTTTAGATAAATGGTCTTACCTACGCCAAAACCGATACCCCCGGGAGTGGATGGATTATGCCCGATAATAGTCGACTCGGTGATGATGGTTTCAGTGATCGTTTCCATAGCAATGTCGGCGATTACCGGAGTGGCTTCATTGAGCAATATCAGGTCGATATCGTCAATATCATACGAGGTAAACCTTAAGGCATCGGTCAAAGCATTGATAATGCCGCGGATATTTTGTTTAGTCCCCTTTACGCCGGTGGTTCTGTCAATCCCACTGGCGATGAATTCCAACTGGGAGTTGTCAATACGGGCAATGGCCACCTCGGTAGTGGAATTGCCAATGTCTACGCCTGCAATTAAAGCCATTATTTCACCCCTCATAAGGGTTTGCCGGGGCAGGGCCTTAAACCCTGCCCCGAATCCCTGATTTAAGCCAGCATGTCGCGTTTTTCGTATACCTCGGCTGCTTCCCGGATCAGCTGGGCACAAGTTGTTGCATTGTAGGTCTTTTCCAGACGATCCGCATAACCCAGCAGTTCTTGTTTCGAAGATCTGAAGGGACGCAGCGAGTTGTAAATGGACAGGATTTCCTCATCAGGCACTGCGGTCAACTCCTTGGCGCGCCGGAAATTCTGGGCCAGAGAAGGCCGCCCCGCCGCTTCGGCGATCTCAGCCTGGTATTCCAGGGTGTCGGGGTGGATGCGAAGGTCTTCAAAAGTGATCTCCCCTTTTTTGACACCTTCCAGGGTCAATTCTTCCAGGCCTTTGCCGGTACGGCTTTTTATCAACGCAGGTCTTTTCTCCTGCAAAGGATAGTCTTGCGCAGTTAAGGCCGAACCGCTGCCGGCAGCACTGGCCTGGTTTACATTGCGCAATACCTCACGAACCAGTGATTCAATAGCTTTGGGATCCATGCTAGTCACCTCCGCTTTTCTTAATTAGAGAATTTAAATTCTACATCACGGTGTTCGGCGTTGAAAACCACCTCGCTGGTTTCCCGATTGTGCAGCAACACCGCGGTAGGCTGATAAATCGGCAGAACTGTCTGATCCAGGATAACCGGCACCGGATCTGGATTGTCACCCTTGGCATACCGGGCCGCATTGCGTCCGATGGCGCGATACAGAGGCAGGGTCACCAGGGGAGCCAGGGGGAATAACTCCAGATTCGTCAACGGGGTCATATCCTTATGCTCAATAACCGTAGTTCCTTTGGACTGCAAGCCGATGCCTATTCCCGAGCCGGCCAATTTGGCGGCATAGTTCCCGACAAAGCCAACGTCGCTGGTTCTGACAACTCTTACCACTCTGGCGACACAGCCTTCTTCCTCAATTCCGGCAATGATCTCGCGCAGCACCTGGGAATGGGGAAGCTTTTTAATGGTATAGTTCATGGTTTTACCAAACGCAGGTGCAATGCCGATTACCACTTCTTTGGGATTGGTGCCTCTCTGAGCCGGTCCTTTATCCGCCAGGGTCATGTCTTTGCTGTAGTCTACAGCCGCAGTCGAAGCGGCCGGCGCATTGGCCAATTCCTGCATTACCTGGGCTACAATGCCCGCAATTAATTGTTCATTGATCTGCACTGGTCTCCACCTCTTTCCAAATTAAGATTCGTAAGTCTCAGGATCGATTTCCTGAGGAATACGCTGAATCTTCTCCCAGGTCTCGGTGTCTTCTTCCAAGCGATAACCAGTTCCAGGACCCCGATAGTCATTGAGCATATCGCCGATGGCGGACAATACTTGATTCTCGGCGGTGACAATGGCTGAAGTCTGCAGAAGGTCTCCGGTGACCTTATGCTTCATCATCTGAAAAAGGTTGGCGGCAATATCTTCAAAGCCATGTTTTATCAGGGCTTTAATAAGGTCTAAACCGGTTATGCCCTTTTTCATCATGTCCTGAGCGGCATTGATGTCTTCGCGGATACTGCGCGGGGGCATATCCTTGCTGCCGTGAGAGTAAGTGGCGGCTTCCACTTCCTCATCAGTGATTTCGGGGAAGCCGAACTCTTTAAATACCGCCTGTATGGCCCGGGCGGCCCGGTTTCTCACCGCAATGGTCTGCTCTTCGGTCACCGGTACCAGACCACCGTTCACAGTCAGGTCACGCTGTATCACCAGGTAGTCGTCAAAGTCTTCGGCGTCGAAGTTGGCGCCGGCAAACATGTTGTCATAATTGGGAACACCGCCGTACCCTGAGAAGATAAAGTCGGTTCCGGCTATAACCAGCGGGAAGGTCCGCGCCGCACGGCGCAGGTCGGAAGGCGAGAAGATCTGGTCACAGCCCGAGGCATTCTCCAGGTCGCACATGGCGGTGATGAGATTCTCCGCATGCACCGAGCGAACCCCGCTGGGAACAGACATGGCGATACCGCAGCAGCTGATGGAGCCGTTCTGCAAGCCCTGCACCCCGGCGCCCTTAGTGATCATGATGCATTTGGTTTCCAGGTAGAGCATGGAGCGGCCATCGGCATATCCCATCTGTACCTCTGAGCCGGAGCCGGAGGTGAAACGCAGTTTGATGCCGCGGGAAGCATACCCGGCGGCCAGAAATGCTTTGGACCATGGAGTGTCGTCGCCGTCAGCGAAAACACGCTCGGTGCCGTATACGGAAACGGTCTCGGCATAGGTGGTCATACCCCGCATACCCAGTTCTAATTCCAGTGCTTCTTCGATGGCGCATTGTGTGAGCAGACCGACATGGGGTGTCTGCCCGCCGATCAGAATAGAAATGGCGTTAAACGGCGCTATGGGTGCGACCCCCACCGTGGTTTCAGCTTCAGAGAAGCCGCGCAGCCGGTTTTCAGCGGCATCAGCAGCCAGCTGCACCGGATTGTCAGTGGCGCTGGTGGTATGGCATTGAATCGCTGGGATTTTGCGGGCCCGCATCTTGTGAATACCCATCATGATCTCGGTCTCGTCCAGCCTGGTTACCACATCCACAAATTTGGAGGGGGTAAGACCTTTGGCCAGCCGCACGATTTCCTCACGGGGTACGCAGATGTCCACAATCATCCGGGCGATCTTCAGTGAATCCATAGCCATGACTTCCTCGGCCACGGATTTGTCTATATAATAATCAGCGATAAACTGGTCAATCATATCGAAATCAGCCCGAGCGACGCCGTCCATTTCCACGACGACCCCGTTCTCTATTTTGATGCTTGGCTTGGGATCCTTAACACCCTGGAAAGCGGTGAGACCTTTTTCTGGCCAGTCTTTTAAATATGAATGCCGGTTTACCGGCTTTTCTGCCAGAACCTGAAATCGTTTGGTCTTAAAGGTCTTGTCTTCGTAGGCCACCCAAATCACTTCCTTTCGTTTATGCGTTACCGGATATACGAAGTTTGCATACTCTGCGGCGCGCTGCCCATTGTGGAAAGCAGTTTCTGGGCGCATTCTCTGCCGGCCATTACCGCTTGTTTAACCGCACCGGAATCCCCGGTTATCATGATCATGAACTCATTGGTATGGCTGGTATTGAAAGCCGGAGAGGCATGCATCACGATCTCGACATTGGCGGCTTTGACGGCCACATCGGACATCATCAGACCGATTCCGGCCGGGCAGCCCACCACCAGTCCCCAGGCCTTGCCCAGGGGGGCTTTGAAGAATTTGTTCAGGGCATAGCTGGCCCGGGCGGTATACTGCAGTTCGCAGAAGCCCACTTCATTGGCCCAGATATCGCCGAAGGTCCAGCTCATAGCCCCCAGGGTGATTTCCACGGCGCGGCGGGCGTCGGATACTTCCTCAGCGCCGAAAACCGCCAACGAACCGTGAGCACCCATTAAATGCGCGTCTCTGGGCAGTTCGAAAATCAGCAATTCGGTGTTGCTGGCTTTAACCGCTTCGTCACAAGCCATGATCTGCGGCCCGGCTCCCGCTCGGGAGCTTATAATACCGATGGAGCGGTATTTGGGATCGATCTCTAGCCTTTCGCGGATGGCATCATCCACGTTGGCTATGACCAAACCTATCGAATCACCGAAAGCAGTGCCTACAAACTCGGTCATGCCTGCAGCGGCGCATTCTTGAATGTTCGGAACCGCAGCGGCGCCTACTGCTTCGGCGGCCATTTTTTTCTGGACTTCGTCCATAACCTTTTGAATCAGTTGTTCTTCCTGCACAGTGTTCACCTCCGTTTAGATGTGAGCTGAATTCTTACATTATAATGGAGTCTTGGGGAGGATCTTCTCAGTGTCGGTATGGGGGCGAGGAATAACGTGAACCGATACCACTTCTCCTACTTTTTGGGCGGCGGCAGCGCCGGCGTCAGTGGCGGCTTTGACAGCGCCTACATCGCCGCGCACCATTACGGTTACTAAACCGGATCCGATTTTCTCATAGCCTACCAGGCTGACATTGGCAGCTTTGGCCATGGCGTCGGCCGCTTCGATAGCTCCAACCAATCCGCGAGTTTCCACTAATCCGAGGGCTTCCTGTGACATGCTACTCAGCTCCTTTCAAATTCGGGACTTAACTTAAAAACTAATGGCTCTATAAATATGGCCAGGCTCTTCTCCCCTATCAGACCACCTCCTTGGATATATCAAAACACCGCTGTTTAATTACGTCCTTAAGCTCCTTCACCCCCTCGCCCGTCCGGGCTGAAACCGGGTAGTAGGGCGGCTGTACCCCGGCATGGGCCAGAAATCTGATGGTTCTGGCTATATCGGCCTGGGGTCTGTCGATTTTGCTCACCACCCCCACCACCGGTTTGAGTAGTGCCAGAGTCCATCCCTGCGGGATCTGCTCCCGGTCTACATCCGCTGCCAGCACCACAACCACCAGATCGGCCTGCTGGGTGCTGATGAAACAGTTCTGATAGAATCGAGGTATCTCCGCGTATTCCCCTGGCGTATCCACATATTCTCCTCTGAAATCAACCGTTTGGGTCTTATTGGCCTCTTTATGCTCCAAGAGCAAAGCATTGATCAAAGTGGTCTTTCCGGCCCCGCTGGGGCCAACAAACATGGTGCGCATATCAAGACCTGGTAAGGGGCGCTTTTTGAAAACCGAGTATGGCGGCCAGGAAATTGTTGGCTTCATTCAAGGCCATTTCCAAAGCGCTCACCGGGCCGGTAACAACCAGCGATCCGGTGAACCTGTCCACGAATACGATATCAACCGGGGCGGCTTTGATGGTGCGGTCCGCCGCAATGATGGCTGCTTCACTGGGGGTGATGGTCATCACGCCTATGGCTTTATCCCCTTCAAAGCCGAGCTTGGCAGACAATTTGCTTTCGGGGTGGGCAATAATGTGACACAGAGTGACCTGTTTGCCGGGAACGTATTCTTGAATTACGCGCGGTTTCTCTTCGGCCATAGCGCCCTTCCTCCCCAGAATAGAAACTCAGTTTTTCAAGCTCTCACGCTGATACACTAGGATTTCTACTTGCCGGGGAAATAGCCTGGGGTAGCATTTGCCTTTGATAGAGCACCTATTGCTTTGAAATTTACATCTTGCAGGTCAGCAAGAAAGGATTTGAGGAGCAGGGCTTTTATGTTTTGCGCTGTCAGTATCATAATTTGCCATTGAATCAAAAACTGGTTAAAGCTATTCTAATGGTGATGCAATCCATGCCGTATTGCTATCCAAATTTGCCAAAGGGAGTCGGATGACAATAGTTGTAAGGGCAACAATTATATAATGGAAAAAAGCAACTGGGGGCGAAAAATAGAATGGCAAAAAACAGCTCAAAACACATTTTTCACCTGGGCGATGTTGTGGATGTTAAGATTCTTCAGGAGATTATCGACTGTTTTTGCAATGCTACCGGACTGGCGGCAATAATTGTGGATTATCAGGGCAAACCCATCACCAGCTACGGCAACTTCCATCCTTTTTGTCAAAAACTCAGAGCCCATCCCATCGGTTGCGCCGGGTGTGAAAAATCAGACGCTTACGCCGGCATTGAAGCAGTTCGTACCGGACAGCCCTACATGTATCGCTGCCATATGGGATTGATTGATTTATCCTCACCTATTATTGTGGAAGGACAGTACCTGGGTGCGGTTATGACCGGACAAGTCCATGTGGAAGATGATTCCCTGGAGCGGATTACCAAGCCCGCCATTAATCTCAAAGATTACCCGGAGCTCGATCAGCTCCACCAAGAAGTGCAGACCGTGTGAGAAGTTTGGAT
>NZ_DIPG01000082.1:0-1377 GCF_002426325.1 Syntrophomonas sp. UBA5494
CATGCTATCCTGGTGTATTACTTTTTGAAATTATCTATCCATTTGACAAAGAGGGGGAAAGCATGAACGATATGACAAGATACAGGCTGTTGATGATAGGATAAAAAATCAGTTGATAAATAGTTGATAAAAGTACTGTATCCTTTAGGGGGACAGGAGGTATTCGGTGAGATGAGAAATCGAATTTTAATCGTCGATGATGAAAATGACATCGTTAATTTATTGAAAGATCATTTTGAATATAGCGGCTATGAAGTGCTAACTGCTGAAAGCGGCGAAGAAGCGATTAAAAAATCTGAGCAGCAGCCGGATGTCATTCTGCTTGACATCAATATGCCCGGGCTTGACGGTTTTCAAGTTTGTAATCGCATCCGCAATTTTGTTTCATGAACGGGTTTTTTCATTATCCGGTAAGCAGCAATAGCGATGCTGAGGCATTAAGCAACAGCGGAAATATGGAATACCTTTGGGTTCCGGCTTCGGAGGCCGAGTTAACATCCGGCACGATAAATTACCTCCAGGAAAATATCGGCAATGGCAGCATTCCTGCGGAGAAAGCAAAAACTTTTTCAGAAATTTTGCCGTTTACCTGCTGCCGACCATTGTGTTTTTAAGTGCATTTATCATGTTCATCATGCTTTTATTCAAAAAAGCCATTGCCGTATTTCCCATCTACATTGCTTACGTCATTTTTAACGTAACTCCAAAGGCCTTTGAAAACGGCGACAGCCTGGGGGTTTTGTCCAGAGCGATTATCCGGCTTGACGGGCAGTTGGTAAACACACAGGATGTGATGCTGAATCGGGTAATCTATCTGGTGTTGGCGGCGGTATTGATTTTTGTTGCCTGCAAGTTGTATGACCGCCTGAAAAACAATTTAAGAAAGGCCGTTACAATATGAGATATAATCTGAAACTCCTGTTTTCTCCGGTAAAATGGCTTTGCTGCCTGTTGTTTTTCGCCATTATACCAGTTGCCATGTATGCGCCGACTTATTTTGATTTCGCCAACATATGCACGATATATATGCCTTTTGTCGGGGTGGCTTTGTTTACGGATTTAATGACCATCGACCAGAGCAACGGCTTTGAAGAAATAGCGTATATATCAAATCGAAAGCCAATCAAAACCTTGCTGCAAAGGCACTTTATTATGGCTGTTCTGCTTTTGGCGTTTGTGTTGCTTGCCAATTGCATTTTCAGGCTTTTTCAGCTAATCAATAATGACTTCTGGCCGGAGCCGCTCTCCTTGCTTGAATTTGTTCTGTTTGCCTGCGGCAGCAGCCTGATGCTCGGAACGCTCTCCATGAGCATTGCGAACATTATGAACAACCCCTATGTCGGGTACGGCGCAGCCTTGCTCTATTGGGTATATTGG
>NZ_DIPG01000082.1:1561-2636 GCF_002426325.1 Syntrophomonas sp. UBA5494
AGTAGCAGCAGGTGACTATACGTTAAAATAGCGGGGCCGAAAGCGAAAGCCGAAGTGATTGAGCTCCGAAAAGAGTTGGACCGATGTGGTTACGGTTCTTTCTTTTTCGGTCGGTTGTATTTAGGCCAATCGTAACACACACCCAACGAAAGAATGGCGTCTTTNNTTATCCCTGTACGGTAGCCGGGACATCAAACGGTATCTGAAACTGGCATATAGGCAATGCTTATCTGAAGGATCAAAGCAGACTCCATTTTTGGCAAGATGTTACCAAAGAGAAAATTCATATTGTATTGAAAAAGGCCCCGCCCCAACGAAAGAATGGCGTCTTTCGTTGCAGCAAGCACTGAATTTGGCTAGCCAAATTCGCTTGGCGCGGTAAGATAACCTGATTCCATAAGGGCTGTGTGAGACTGGTCTTCACCTTAAGGTTGGGAGACGTTGGGGACGTTAGGTGACAGACCATGGGTGAGGTCGGCATGGCCCAGAAAATAGAGCATTGCGCCAGTTCCTACATCTTGAATCGGCGTGTGTTCCGGTCAGTGAGACTACCAGCAGGATCATCTCAGGGGGCGGTGGGAACGCAGGATAAAAAGCACCGCTTCCCAGAGAGCTTTCCGGCGGTGAGCAGCAGTGGGGCTCCATTGTTGAACTTGGGATTACAGCGTTTTAATACTTACATTTAAGAAAGTTGAGCACGATGAAAGATACCAAAAAACTGATACTAAAAATACTTACAGGAGTGATGGCGGCAGCATTCTTGGGCGGCATACTATTTATTGCCAGTTCTTTTATGGGCAATCCAATAACAGCGATGCTGGCCAATAAGGCGGTCAAGCAATATATAGAACAAAACTATTCTTATCTGGATCTTGAAATAGAAAAAGCGAGGTACAATTTCAAAAGTGGTTCCTATGTGGCAATGGCTAAGTCTAAAACCAGCATGGATACTAGATTCGCCATATATTACCGTGACGGCAAGATTACGGGAGATACTTATGAAAGTAATGTATTAGGGATGTTTAATACGCTACAAAGGCTGGCAAATGAATATTCTGTTATTGCTCAGACAATT
>NZ_DIPG01000082.1:2812-5431 GCF_002426325.1 Syntrophomonas sp. UBA5494
ATAGTTTGGAGCTTGATATGAAGTTCGACAAATCATTGCCTATTGATGCAGAAGTTACTATTCGGCTTGATTTACAGGACAACTCCTTGGAAGGTATCGCAAAGGTTTTAACTGATGCTCACCGCGCATTTGCAGACAATGGCTGCAATTTCACAAAATATGCCTTGAATGCTGAAAACGATGGAATGCTGGTGATGGTTCACGAAGTTACCCCTGCTGATATCGAAAGCGGTGAACTTGTAAGGCTTCTTAAAGAGTCCAAAGATAATGGCAGTTCAGGAAGAATCCGGGTTTTTATCAAAGGAGAGAATAAATAGCCCGGCGGGCGTTATTGCGGAGGGCCTATGTCTAATCCGGGAAGTGTCGTGACGGACGGCGGCAATGACCGTCAAAGCATTCTAAAAGCGGCCTGATCGTATTGACAAAATCGAGGGCAATTACAGTCTCCTGGTATCCCCGGAGCAGTCCCTGAATGGTAAACTCTTTGTCCAATTCATCGCGCTGATTTTCTTGTCTTATGTAAAGAAAGCGATGCAAGACAGGAATCTTTTTGGAAAGTACACCATTCAAGGCCTGCTGGACCAACTGGATGTCATCGAATGCTTCGGCAGACCGGGCCGCGATTTACGGATGTCAGAGATTACTGCCAAGCAGCGGGATTTTTATATTCAGTTAGGCGTCAAGCCTCCTTCCTCGTTCTGGCCCACTTCTTCAGTGTGCCCCACTTCCGTCTTTCGGAATCGTCAACCAGTCCGCCTTTTATCCGCTATCCTCTCAACACCATGAATGAATATCTTGACAATATGACAAGGATGTCATAAAGTTTTGTTATAAACATGACATGGTTGTCATGCGCGATGGGTCTAACTATTTTTGTGTACTAAATGACCACCCAGTAGCTGGAGGAGGAAATAACTTGCCTAAAAGTACTTTCTTTAATTTGAGCGAAGAGAAGAAGAAGAAAATATTCGATGCAGCTGTGCAGGAGTTTTCAAAGCAGCGTTTCAGCGAGGCGTCCATCAACCAGATCGTCAAGAACGCAGGTATACCTAGGGGCAGTTTCTACCAATATTTTGCCGACAAAGAAGATATCTATCTTTACGTAGGGGAAGAAATGGCAAAGGATATAAATGAGATTCGAGGAAACCAAGAAGCCTTCAACTCAAATGCCAGCTTTTTTGAAATCATTATGCAACGAGCCAAAGATACCTTTAAAGTAGGTAAAATAAGACCGGAGTATTGCAAAATAGGCGCGTTGACGGAGACTGATAACAGCGAATTCATCCTACAGCTTCTGAGAGCATCCGCTGAAAAGCACATCAAAATAATCGAGCGTGATAAACAGCGCGGCCTTATCAACCCGGAAATCGACTCCGAACTGGTTATTAAAATAACTCACACCTTCGTTTTTAATGAATATTTGTACTCAGGGTTTGACGAGACCCGTTATTTAAAGAAAGTGGAAGGTGCAATCCAAATAATCAAGGAAGGTATTGCCGTCCATCAGGATTGATTGAACATATTGATTCACGGGTAGGGACATCAAGTTTAAGGGGGGTTAAAATATGAGTTCACATGTACTTGAGTTTGGGGAGATAGATAAGACAAAGTTCGCTTTAGCCGGAGATTAAGCCAATATAGAGATAATTAATTGGAGGGGATATCAATGAAAAAGAATAAAACGAGTTATTCCGCATCGATAATTACCTACTGTCGAGCCTATCATGCGGCGCATGATGAACTCAAGATATTTGATGACTTTCTGGCCAAGCACTTGCTTACAGAAGAGCAACGCACAAACTTCGACGGGATGATATATAAATCTAATAAGGCACTCTATTATATAGGCTCCCGCAAGGCTGTTCCCTCCATCATAAAATTATTCCTTCCCCGACGTGTTAAGCGTACTTTTGAAGCGATTGCTCCCCAAGACTTGAACCTGATCTCCAGCCCAACGTCGGCCGTGGATTGGTATATGCATGCGCATGGCGCTCCTGCCTTGGCAGTCAGCAGGGCTCGGTATACTGAAGACAGTTTGGCGGAGGTTGTCAGGAAGGGAGGCAGGCAATACGTGATTTTGGGAGCAGGGATGGACACCTTTGCCTTCCGTTGTCCGGAACTGATGGAGAAGCTCCAGGTGTTTGAGGTGGACCATCCGGCTACCCAGGCTTTTAAGCGTCAACGCCTCACTGAATTGGGTTGGGAGATTCCCAAGCAGCTACATTTTATTCCGGTAGATTTCACGCGCCAGAAACTTGATGAGGAACTCAAGAATTCATCGTATGACCCGAAAGCCCTGGGATTCTTTAACTGGCTTGGTGTCACTTACTACCTGCCCCGTGAAACTGTATTCGATACCCTGCGCACAGTTGCAGGCATCGCCCCCACAGGCAGTACGGTTATTTTTGATTACCTGGATGCCGATGCATTTGACCCTGTCAAAGTAGCTCCGCGGGGACAGTGGTTTTTATGGTCTCATAAAGCAGGTGAAACAATGAAATCCGGGTTTGAACCGTCGACATTGTCTCACGACTTGGCCGCTTTAGGGCTGCGTCTTAAGGAGAATCTAAGCCCTTCAGATATTGAAAAACTTTACTTCCAGGGACACCCAGGCAACTA
>NZ_DIPG01000082.1:5645-17450 GCF_002426325.1 Syntrophomonas sp. UBA5494
GTTACTTTTAGCAAACTTATGAGTTCAATGATCCTCATTTTAGTCGAACAAAACCGCACAAACGAACCTAAAATGGCTACCTGTATGCTTCCATAAATGCAGGGGTTCAAGTTTCAAGAGGTTAAATATGAGTCCATATGTACTTGGTTTCAAGGAAATAGATGAAACCAAACCCGCCATAGTAGGCGGCAAGGGCGCTAACCTGGGGGAACTGTCCAGGATGGAAGGGATTCGTGTACCGGAAGGCTTTTGCGTTACCACTGAAGCCTATAAAAGAATCATAAAGGACCATCAAGAACTAAACCATCTTCTGGATCACTTGTCTCTTCTTAGGCTGGGCGAGCCGGAAAAGATTAGCCAGATCAGCGCGAAGATCCGAGCAGTTATTGCAGAGACGGCTATCCCTAAAGAAATCGAAGAACAAATCGCCTCGTACATCACCTTGCTAGGCGAAAAGAATGCCTATGCGGTGCGCTCCAGCGCCACCGCGGAAGACCTGCCTGACGCCTCATTCGCTGGTCAGCAGGATACGTATTTGAACATTATAGGAAAAGACGCCATCCTTAAACATATCAGCAGGTGTTGGGCGTCGCTGTTTACTGACCGTGCCGTAATCTACCGCATGAAAACCGGGTTTGACCATTGCAAGATCCATCTGTCTGTGGTCGTACAGCAGATGGTTTTTCCCCAGGCTGCAGGAATTATGTTTACCGCCGATCCCGTCACCTCCAATAGAAAGATCCTGTCCATCGACGCCGGCTTCGGTCTGGGAGAGGCACTGGTCTCCGGCCTGGTGAATCCTGACAGCTACCAGGTACGGGAGGGCATAATCGTCGACAAGAAGATATCCACCAAAAAGCTGGCCATCTATGCCCTGGAAAAAGGAGGTACCCAGAAACAGGAGACCCTGCCCCAGCAGCAGAATAAGCAAACCCTGACCGACGGGCAGATTTTACAGCTTGAAGGTCTGGGCAGAAAGATCGAAGCCTGCTTTGGCTCGCCCCAGGACATTGAATGGTGCCTTTATGAAGATGCTTTCTACATCCTTCAGAGCCGCCCCATCACTACCTTATACCCCATACCAGATGTAAACGACGGAAAGAACCGTGTATATATATCCTACGGCCACCAGCAGATGATGCCCGAACCCATTAAACCATTGGGAATGTCCTTCTGCCAGATTTTTCTCAAGGATCATACACTAGGCAAAGCCGGTGGAAGGTTATTTTACGAGTATAGCAATGACCTTGCCTCCCCGGTGGGGAGAAAAATAGCATTGAGAATGTTTGGACAAATGGATCCTCTGATAAAAAACGCCATGCTAAATTTATTTAAGCGAAAACAGTTTTTAAAGACTTTGCCGCGCGGGAAGAGAGTAATAAGCGGACAAGAGGCCCTATCCTGGGCGCTTCCCATTCAGGCCCTAAAGATCTACCGCCAGGACGACCCCACGCTTGTGAAAAATATCATTTCCCGCAACGAGGAGTCGCTCAAAGATCTGCAGGAAAGGATCGCCAACATATCCGGAGACGAACTGTTTGATTTTATTTTACAGGACCGTAAGCGCTTAGTGGAAATCATAGGTGACCCCAAAAGCGTCGCAGCATTCATAGTCGGGATGCTGGCGGCAAAGTGGATCAATAAGAACATGGAAAAATGGCTGGGGGAAAAAGGTGCAGTCGACGTACTCTCTCAAGCGGTAGACAATAACATTACATCCGAGATGGGGCTTGAACTTTTGGATGTGGCCGATGTGGTCCGGAATTATCCGGCAGTCATTGAATATTTTCATCATACCGGTAATGAGACTTTTTTTGAGGGCCTGGTCGGGTTGGAAGGCGGCGAGGCGGTCAGCCAAGCCATACAGGCGTACCTTGCAAAGTACGGCATGCGTTGTTCCGGTGAGATCGATATCACTAGGCCCCGTTGGAGTGAACAACCGACCGCGCTCATTCCTATGCTCCTCAACAACATCAGCAACTTTGAGCCAGGTGCCCACAGGATTAGGTTTGAACAGGGGTTTAAAGAAGCGAAGCAGAAGGAACAGGAGCTTTTAAGCCGCCTGGAGCAATTGCCCGGCGGCAAGAGAAAGGCCAAAAAGACGAAGAAGATGATCAGAATTGTGCGCACTTTGATCGGCTACCGGGAATATCCCAAATATGCCAATATCCAATGTAACTACATTTATAAGCAGGCACTGTTGAAAGAGGCCGGAAAGCTTGCGCAAAAGGGAATTATCCGGCAGAAGGAGGACATCTATTACCTGACCTTTGAGGAACTCCGGGAGGCAGTAAAAATAAACCGCTTGGATTACGGCATTATCACCAAGCGAAAAGCGGAATACGAGTTCTATGAAAAGCTGACGCCGCCGCGCTTAATGACCTCCGAGGGGGAGGTCATAATGGGCGAATACGATACCGGCAACATTCCCCCAGGTGCTTTGGCAGGTGTACCTGTTTCAACCGGTGTCATAGAGGGCCGCGCACGGGTCGTTTTAAAACTGGAGGACGCTATTATGGAGGAAGGTGATATCCTGGTCACCAAATTCACCGACCCGGGCTGGACACCGCTCTTTGTAGCCGTCAAAGGACTGGTGACGGAAGTAGGCGGGATGATGACCCATGGATCTGTCATTGCGCGTGAATATGGTATTCCGGCCGTCGTGGGAGTGGAAAATGCCACCAGGCTGATCAAAGACGGGCAAAGAATTCGGGTGAACGGAGCGGAAGGGTATGTAGAAATACTGTAAGGTGCTCCAGACGATGTTTAGAGTCCGAGAATCCGACGGCAGCGGAGCTGGCTGATCCCGAGCATATCGTCATCTGGTATATCAACGGCAGCGGCCAGGCGGTCTCCGTACCCGATGGGCGCTACGACCCGGCCAGCGGCGCGGTAAGCGTTACCACCACTCATTTCAGCTACTACGCTGTGACCTACGTACATAAGACCTTCGATGATCTGAATGGCGCGGAGTGGGCCAGGAAGCCCGTTGAGGTTTTGGCTTCCAAAGGCATCATCAACGGCAGCGGGGCAAATACCTACTCACCGGCAGCCGGCATCACCAGAGCCGACTACCTGGTGCTGCTGGTCAAGACCCTGGGACTGACGGCGGACTTTAATGAAAACTTCGATGACGTGCAGCCGGGCCTTTACTATTATGAGGCCGTCGGCGTCGCCAAAAAGATCGGCATTGCGGCAGGCGGCGGAAACAGTCTTTTCAGCCCTGAGGAGACTATCTCCCGCCAGGATATGATGGTATTGACAAGCCGCGCCCTGGAAATATGCAAAGGCGTGCCGGCTGCGGGCGATACAGCTGTGCTGGATCGATTCAGCGACCGGGCGGATATCGCTGCTTATGGGGTAGAAAGCCTGGCCAGCCTGATCAGGGCAGGCCTGATTTCCGGCGACATGGATAAGCTCAGACCCCGCGTCCAGAGCACCCGCGCCGAGGCGGTGGTATTCCTGTACCGGGTATACAAGCAAGACTAAGAACACGTTAAGCAAAAGCCCCGAAGTGTTTTATCCGCACTTCGGGGCTTATCATAGTGTGTATGGATACATTCTAATGGGTGAAAGTCCCTTGCGGGGCTGACAGCACCAAGCACATAGTCAGTGGCAAGGCTTCCCTCGGCGACGAGGAATTTACAAGATATTTTTCCCTCTGCCTTGACGTATTTGGCCCTGGGACATTTACATATAGCCCGGAGGATAAGAGCGTCTGGCTTTATACGTTACTACGCTAAGAAAGTTAAGCACGATGAAAGGTAGAAAAAGACTGATACTAAAAATACTTATAGGAATTCTGAAACCATATTCTAGCTATATTCATATCATCTACCGCTAATTGCATATTAAATTCTGCTGTTGTTAAAATTTGGATTTCATCGCCATATAATTATTATTAACTAACCGGGGAGGCTCTTTTTTTTATGAGCGCTGATATTCTGAACCTTGAGCAAGCCATTGAATTTTTAGGAGTCAGTGAAAAAACGCTGATTAAACTGCTCCGCGAAGAACACCTTCCTGCCCGTAAAATTGGCCGGGAGTGGAGATTCAGCCGGGAAGCCCTGCTTCACTGGCTGGCCTCCGGGGATTCCATCAACTATATCAATCGAAACGAGCGATACATGATTTCCGAAGATGTACCCGGCACATCTGTCGCCCTGTTTGACAAAATCGGTGCAGCCATAACTGCTGTAAAGGAGAATGACAATAATATTAGAATTCTCCTGCAAGAGTTGGACAGCGACATCATCATTCCGCGGGAGGCCACCCTGCGTATCAGCTATAAGCAGCAAAGAGAGGTTGAAAAACTGGAGTTTAAAATCTTTTGGGAACTGCGCGAGGGGTCCAAACTGGAAGCCAATCAGAAGCATGTTTCGCCCGCTAAAAGCACAGAATGAACCACCAGGAATGCGGATTAATGAAAAAGACTTTTTCTTATGCCTAAGAGTATCGGCATCCGCCCTGCTCGAAATTTTATTAAGTTGTCTCGTTGGGGTATGAGAGAGGGTGCGTTGCATATGGATAGTAAAAATGGGCAGAGGCTTACATCAGCCGTTAAAGTCATTGTTTTATTCGGCGTTATCAGCCTGCTGGGGGACATGGTCTATGAAGGCGCCCGCGGAGCCAACAGCCAATATTTCAATCTGCTCAGTATCAGCGCAGCTCAGGTTGGCCTGGTATTCGGCATCGGAGAGTTCCTGGGATATTTTTTAAGATTGTTTGCTGGCGTCCTGTCAGACAAGAGCGGCAAACACTGGATCTTTATTTTTGTGGGATACGGCATGCTGCTTGTTGTACCTTTTATGGGCTTTACGATGAATTGGAATATTCTCGTCATCCTCATTCTGATGGAGCGAATCGGAAAATCACTGCGCAATCCCGCCAAGGACACGATTTTGTCCGGAGTTGCTGAAAACCAGGTCGGCATCGGGTTTGCCTTTGGCCTTCAGGAAGCTCTGGATCAGATCGGAGCCCTGGCCGGACCTCTGATTTTTACATTGGTTTTCTTTATTACAAGCCAAAACGGAATTCCGGAATACCAGTTAAGCTATAAATTGCTTTTTATCCCGTTTGCTCTGCTGATGCTCTTTGTGGCCTATGCCTACCGCAGCATCCAACGAAACCATCTCATCACCGACATAAAAAAGAAAGAATTCCGCTCAGAGCGGCTTCAACCAATCTTCTGGATATATACGGCTTTCACCTTTTTCTGCACCCTGGGATTTGTCAATTTCAGCATCATCGGCTATCATCTGAAAGCCAATAATATGATGTCCGATGGCAATATCACGCTGCTGTATTCAATGGCTATGGCGGTAGATGCCATAGCTGCGCTGCTGGTCGGCAAAGCCTATGATCGCATGAAAAAGGAAAAGGAAATGAAAACGGGAGGCCTGGCTGTTCTGATGGCTATTCCCTTTATTACGCTGCTGCTGCCGTTTATGACCATAAGCAACTCGATCATACTGATCGTTATCGGCATGGTTATTTTCGGTGTGGTCATGGGAACCCATGAAACCGTTATGCGCTCGGCCATTGCCGATATTACGCCCTTTCATAAACGCGGTACCAGTTACGGTGTTTTCAACGCCAACTACGGTCTGGCCCTTTTGATCGGGTCAGCACTGATGGGGTGGCTGTATAGCCTGAATCAAACGGGGCTCATTATTGCTTTCACTTGTATTGCAGAAACAGTTGCGGTTTTTCTGTATTTTAAAATGGTCCATACGGTAAAGGCGGGCGGGGAATAAAAAGGCAGGGAGATTCCGTAGGTTACCCTGCCTTTCGTGCTATCCTGGTGTATTACTTTTTGATGGGAAAATAAATTTCGGTTACATATTCACTGGGCGGAACGTTGTCATCGCAGCCTTTGATGTACAATTCAAAGGGCGGTCCGGAAACGGTGTACCCCTCCCTTTCAATCCATTCCATCAACGCCGTGTAGCACGGAGTGAAATCGTCATAGGGGCCGATATGGGTGGCAAAGCAGCAAAGTCCCGGAGCAAGCCTCCGCACCTGCTGGCCGCTGCCGCCCGCTACCTCCACCCCGACTTCAATATCCGTGCATTCGTGATTGAATTCTTCATCATGGTAGACGGATAGGAACGGCCCGGTAGGTTTCAGCCGGTTCTTTTCCAGCCCGGCGCATAATGTGCCAAAGGCTTCCGCAAAATCTCGAACACTCATTTTCCGTCTCAGGGAATAGATGGTTTTGGGCTGCACCTCCACGGTTTTCACCAAATAATTCGCTTGCATTATATTCTCACACCTTTCTATTTTCTCAATGTCCTGCTCCATCTGTAGCAGGAGGTGCTGCTGGTCGTTGATTTGCCGCAGGAACTCCTCTTTTTTGGCTTGCAGGAGTTCGGCCAGATGACAGTTGTCCCTTGTGACCAGAACAGCGGAAATCTCCGGCAAAGAGAAACGATACCGCTTCAGCCTCGAAATCAGCAGCATGTCCCGAAGCTGAGAAACCTCGTAATAGCGGTAACCGGAGTCCTGGCTGACAAATCCGGGCTTGAGCAGCCCGATCTGATCGTAATAGCGGAGCGTTTTGGTAGACACTCTGCTGATTCTGGAGAATTCTCCGATTGTAAGCATAGAATCACCACCCAATGGCATTTTGAACATGTTCTGATTGGAGTATACGGCTTCCAGTTAGGGCAAAGTCAAGCGCTCTTTTTTTTATAAAATTATCTATCCATTTGACAAGAAGGAAGGGAAAACAACCTTGCTCCATGCTTTATTGGTATGAAAATCCATGAAACATGGAAAATAAAAATTGAAAGGCCCATCATTTGGGGTATTATCAAACGTTATATACTATAGGGACCCCCCTGTATATTTACATGAAGCGTCCTGATGGGCGGTATAAAGAATCTCCGGCGTTAATAAATCCTTAATAATTTCTCATGCAGAAAATAACAAATGAATTTATGGAATTTGATAAAATTCTATATCGCCTCAACGGACCGGAAAGGAGTTCGGTTTAATGAATGATAAAGTTCTTGTCGTCGATGACGAACACGATATTGCGGACTTGATAGAAGTCTATCTGCAAAATGAGAACTATACTGTTTTCAAGTTTTATTCTGCTAAGGATGCTTTAGCCTGCATCGAAACAGAAGAACTTGACCTTGCTATTTTGGATATTATGATGCCGGATGTAAACGGCTTTGCTCTTTGCCGGAAAATCCGCGAGAAATATACTTTTCCGGTTATCATGCTAACGGCCAAAGACGAGGAAACCGACAAAATCACCGGCTTAACTTTAGGCGCCGACGACTATGTCACAAAACCGTTCCGCCCTCTCGAATTGGTTGCCAGAGTAAAGGCGCAGCTGCGCCGGTACAAAAAGTACAACCCCTCCCAAGAGGGGACGGATACCGGCCCGGTTCTGTCCTATTCCGGGCTGGAAGTAAAGCCTAAGACCCATGAATGCCTGCTGAATGAAAAGCCTGTTTCGCTGACCCCTACGGAATTTTCCATACTCCGTATTTTGCTGGAGCGCAAGGGAACCGTCATAAGCGCCGAAGCATTGTTCCATGAAATATGGCGGGACGAATATTACAGCAAAAGCAATAACACGATCACGGTTCATATCCGGCATTTGCGTGAAAAAATAGGCGATACCGCAGACGAGCCGAAATATATCAAAACCATATGGGGAGTGGGGTACAAAATTGGTTAAGAAAAGTCATCCCATAGAAAAGAAATTACGGCTCCGGCTATATATCACCCTGCTAATCTATACGATGGCTGGTTATGGCTTGGTGGTGCTGGCCGACTATGCGTTCAGCCGGTTTTCCAACCCATTTTTTGCATGGCTTTATTTGAGAACTAGTGTTATCTACTTCCTGTACCTGGTGATCGGCTTTTGTTACATCTTCTATCATTACTGGAAAATGCCCTGGGGATATTTGCAGGAAATCATAAATGCTACCCAAACTGTGTATCAGCAAAACGATAGTACCATAGAATTGTCCGAGCCGCTAAAGGACATGGAAAAGCAGATGAACCAAATCAAAATGTCTGTCCTGTTAAGCCGGCAGGCGGTAAAAGAGGCCGAGAGCAAAAAGAACGAATTGGTGATGTATCTGGCGCATGATATCCGGACGCCGCTAACCTCCGTTATCGGCTATTTGAGTTTGCTCGATGAAGCACCCGACATGCCGGTTGAACAAAAAGCCAACTATATAGGCATTGCGCTGAAAAAAGCGCAGCGGCTGGAAAAGCTCATCAATGAATTTTTTGAAATTACACGCTACCATACGCAGCAAATCAAGCTGACCAAAGAGAATGCGGATTTATACTATATGCTCGTACAGTTGATTGATGAATTTTATCCTGTCTTGTCTGCCAAAGGAAATTCCGCTATTCTCCGCGCAGATGAAAATTTGACGGTTTATGCGGACTCCGAAAAGCTGGCCAGAGTGCTCAACAACATTCTGAAAAACGCTGCTCAATACAGCTATCCCAATACGGAAATTATTATTTCCGCCAAGACGGACACCGACAAAATCGTAATTGCCTTTGAGAACCACGGGCCGAACATTCCGCCCGAGCAGCTATCTGCCATTTTCGAGAAATTCAATCGTCTGGATGACGCCCGCAACTCAGACACGGGCGGAGCGGGGCTTGGCCTCTCTATCGCGCAAGAAATCGTCCATTTGCACGGCGGAGAAATCTCTGTCCATAGTGAAAATGATACCGTTACATTTACAGTGTCGCTGCCAGCTCCATCTTAGGGAAATATCGATGGGACATTAGGATTTTCTTAGGAATTTATCCGGCTCCTCTTAAAGTTTTAGGCGCCCTGGTTCGGTACGATAGGTACTGAGCAAGGGCGTTTGCTTTTGTAACACGGAGAAAAGGAGAAATGACATGGAACTGACGACCATACACATCGTTGAGTTAAATGGTTTGGAGGCGATTGCCTATAAAAAGTCGATTCGCTCCGTCCATAATGGCGAAGTCACCCCGGAAAAGCTCAAAGCCGCCTTGAAAACCTATCAGCGCACTGTTTCTCAATATGGAGAGGTTGGCAGCGAGAATTTTCCGTTGGCTGTCTATACGGAAAAGATTTCTCCTATCAGGCCGCTTTTAGGAAGACAGGTGCAAGAAGCATTTGCTGACCACAAGACCGGTATGGCAGCAGATTTAAAGGATATATCCCCGGACCAATTAGACCGTTTTTATGAGCAAACGGTGCAGCACCTAAAAGATTTCATGCAATTAGAGCAAAAGGGATCAGCTGCACAGGAGCAGGCTCTGAGAAAATACGCAGAGGTAAAAACACCTTTTCTGCTATATGCCGGATATTCAAGGGACGCCTTTGATTACATCGGATTTTTCATTTTTGTATGTGTCATCCTTTGTACCGCTATGGCTGCGCCTACGTTCTCTAATGAGTATCAGACGGGTTCGGACAGTGTTTTGCGCTGCACAAAACATGGACGTTCCCGATTGGCGATTACAAAAATCGCAGCCGCTTTAACGATTTTTGTTGTAAATTTCGTTGTGTGTATTTTTCTGCACTTACTCATTTCAAACCTTGCCTTTGGGCCGGAGTGCATGAAAACATCCATGCAGATGCTTTTCTCTGCTATCAGCCTTCCTGCTCTTAATCTCGGACAACTGCAAGTTGTTATGGCAATCGGCGGCCTACTTTCTTTGCTGGCAACGATTAGCTTCACATTGTTTCTATCAGCTAAATGCAAGGATTCGCTTACAGTCATCCTGATCGCCTTTGCATCGTGTTTGCTTCCCATTTTTGCGTATTCAACCTTGGGTGAAAACTGGATTAGTTCTATTTTGCCATCGGCAGGAGTTGGAATGAAGAATAGTCTATTATATCAACTGATTGACCTTAACTACCTGCATGTTGGGCAAATAAGCCTTTGGACGCCTGATGTGATAATGGCGGCCGCGGCGGTTGAAATCCCGGTATTCCTTTTCTTTGTCGTACGCGCCTATTGTAAGCATCAAGTCGCCTGACAAAGAAAGCTTTTAATATGTTGAGTTGATGCATCATGAACAACCGCCCAACGGGAAAGCAAAAACTGTCATTTCGGCGGCTGGACAGCCAGAACTTACCAACATGTCCTATCCTTAGGCGGTTTCCGGCGCTAACCATGCCTGGAGCGGAAATACGTTGCCGAAGTCATTGTAACGATACCTATGCACTTACAGTAATATAAACATGATTGAAAATTGGCAATCCATTATCCCATAAGGTAAGAAAATAATCTTCCGTTAATGTTCTATTACCTGGTAATGCGCCATTTTCATCGGATGATTTTTTTGAGTCATAGAAATACAATTCTTTCTCCGTGGTATTATATCCCAACAGAGTCATGTAATGTTGCCATTGCAGTCCTTGGCCTATTAATACGATTACAGGATTACTTTTGGTCAGTCTGGATTTCAAATTCAGCAGGTTTCCGCGATATATTTCTGGTTTCAAATCAGATTCTTGAATATAAATGATCATTCCTTTGGGAAGCACATAACCGGAAACAGGTATTTTGAATCGCATATGCTTGTATACCATATCAGACTCAGCTTCATGACCAAAATGCCTCACAACAAATGCACTGGAATATGCTGCACATTGGCCAGGAGGCTGCAATTCAAATTGGTTATTCGTCGTTATATAAAATTCAGATGGACAGTTCAACGTATCAGTGTCGCTTTGGGGAAGAGGGAGCAGACAATAAATAGCTCCGATAAAAATAAACGCTACCATAATCAACCCAAAGATTACTTTCTTATTATTCATAAAACCAACCTTCACTTTTAGGCTCCGAAACCGTGCTTTCACGTAATTATACAATAAATGATGTTGCTTTTGACTGAATTCTTTGCCATGACCTTCTTAAATGCGATTTGCAGACATTGATAGCAATACCGGTGATCCAAGTTTTTTCAGCACACGCTCCTTTGAATTTATCCCGGTTTTGATACACTTTGATATAGGTATCCTGTACAGCATCTTCCGCTAACTGCAAGTCATGAAAATAGAGATAGCACATCCGCAAAAGACTATTTCCGTATTCATCAATCAGTCGTTGCATATCAATTGCATGATCATTATTCGGTACCGAAAATTTCTTCAACCATCTTCCGCCTCCTCGTAATGATTAGACGCCAAAGCGGAGCAAAACCCTACATTTTTCCAAACATTGCCGGAGCGTTTCCCGTTTCTGAACGCTGAATTTAACCGCCCCATAATTGCCGCAATCAGTCCCCGTGTTCCTCCTGTGCTTTCCCGTGTTTCCTTTATGACCTGCCCGAAAGCCGAAAAATTTTATGGATCACTAAAGGGCGGAAAAATTGCTAATCCCTACGAAATTATATATAGTATTGAAAATTGCTCAAAAATTCTGCCCCCTGCAATTCTAAACAAAAGGAGTTCATTAACATGGCCAAATGCCGGAGCGTTTCCCGTTGCCGGGGGCCCCGAATTTATTCCGCCCCACAAAATACCACAAGCTGTTCGAGAAGAAATGGTATTTGATCCTCTGGCAAATTAAAGATTCCAATTTGTCAATGAGATTAATGAGCGTAATCGGTGATTATTTTATATTATGGGAGCGTCCATTTATGAAAGAAAACAAGCTGTTGGATCCGGTGAAAGCCATCCTGGTCGTTTATTTGGTATGCTTCGTGTTCAGAGCAGTTGAATACATGGTTATTCGTACGGATCAAAGCATCTTCGGTGAGGCGTTTATACATAAACTGGCCGGTATCCTTGTACTCGCGTTGGCAATACGGTATTTCTCACTCAAGTGGTCGGAA
>NZ_DIPG01000082.1:17655-22624 GCF_002426325.1 Syntrophomonas sp. UBA5494
AAATCTATGTGACCAGCTATGGAATTGATGGAAATCAGGGCCGACATACAGGTCTGTTGTTTTTTGTTTTTTGTATAGTTGGGAATCTCATCAATGTGGCTATGGAAGAAGGTATTTTCCGAGGCTTGTTCATTAAGCTAGCGGAAACAAGATATTCATTTATAAAGGCGGCTCTTCTATCCTCTATCCTCTTTGGTATCTGGCATATCGCAGCTCCTGTGCGCAGTCTGTTGGACGGAGAAATGAGTACAGGCGGAGCGATGATCTATTCCCTCATGCTTGTGTTAATAACAGGAATTACCGGAGTAAAATTCTGTTTGCTGACTAAAATTACAGGTTCACTTTGGATGCCGATGGCTGACCACTTTTTCAATAACACCATCATTAATCTTTTACATGTCGCAACGGCCTCTGGCGCGGATGAATTGCAAGTAATCCGCATTACCATTGCTCAGACCGTATCGTTCCTGCTCGTTCTTTTCATCTATTGGAAAAGCGGGGCACATCGCAAACAGACATTTCGTGGATATTGGAAAGAAAATCTATATCCTATCCGATAGTGTTAAATGTTGATGATTCCCTTTGAGCGCCGTTGCCATATGTTCTTCCTTCCCGCGCGGGCAGGCAACCCCACCTATACTACCGGAACTTTGAACAATCGTAAATGCTACTTTCGCTAGCAGGCCGGAACTTAATTTTTCACTTTACAACTTTTCATTTTGTTCGTTGAGAAATGGTATCTCATTCTATACCAAGTCAAGGATCAGACGGTATACGTTGACTATATTGTGGATTGTAAACAGGATTATGGATGGCTGGTACGAGGCTTTGCTATGTGACATAAATGCAATTAAATAATAAGGAAAGAGCCTGCAAGGAGGGATTGCTTTGAAACACAAAGAAATTTTTAATAGATTAACTGGAGTAAGCTGTCCTGTGTTTGGAATATTTTGGAATCCACCTGAAGGCCAGAGAAAGATTGCAGAAAATCATTATATTTCTTGAGTCAAAACGAGTCCTATCCTATATTTCCTATATGAATTATCCGGTGAAATATTAGATAAAAAGGCATTGAGCAAAGGAGAAAGCTATGTTTGGAGCTGGTTGGCTGAATTTGGGAAGTCTTTTACTTGGGCTGATTGCATGGATACTTCCTGTTGTTAATCTTGTGCAGCACAATAAGGCTGACCACAGGAACTGGGTTGCCTTTTCTGTAGCAAGCGTCAGTGCCTGTGCCATCTCACTGTGTATGCAAATTTTCTATACCGATCATCTGGTAAAGATAGAGGATTGGTCAGCGCTTATGGATACTTCCTCTGCGGTGGCATTAGTCGCCACAGTACTTCTTGCAGTCACAATTATACTTAATGCAATTACATTGGTTGTATATTCCAGGAAAAGTTAGGACTGGTGAATTCCAATTTGTCGGAGGCATACTCATGAACTATAAAGGCCTATGTTGCGGGATATGAAGATAGAGGACGGGAAGGAGAGAACAGTATGAAAAAGAGACTGATTGGTGTGTTGGTGTTGGTGACACTGCTCATCAGTACTATGGCGAGTACCTCAGTTGCTTCATTTGCTGCAGGTAATAGCGTAAGCATTACCTTGCCAAACTTCAAGGTCATCATTAACGGACAGGCGGTAAATAACGATTATAGCAAGTACCCGCTTATCGTTTATAAAGACATTACATATTTTCCAATGACTTTTAGTGATTGCAGATTTTTAGGCCTTGAATCTACGTGGACAGGTGATAAAACTGGACTTTTGGTAGATACGACAGGTGTTACGGCAGCCTATAATCCATATCTATCATCGGCAAAGAATATAAAAAATTATACTGCAGAAATTGCAAACTTCCCAATTAAGGTAAATGGTAAAGTTGTAGATAACAGCAAGGAAGAATATCCACTTCTTTTATTTAGAGATATTACATATTTCCCTATGACTTGGAAATATAGTGTGGATGAGTTTGGGTGGGATTATAAGTTTGATGGCAAAAATGGACTTGTTATCACATCGAAGAATGCAAAGTTAGATCAAATTCAGATTCCTACGAATAGGTTGGCTGAGCAGTATGGAGACTTTGAAGGAAAGAATAGCATAGCGGTTATGGCTAAGAACGGTTACGCCTATTACGTGGATAATAAGGGAGCCGTAATGCAAGCGCCATTATCAGACATAAGTAAAGCCAAGAAGATTTTTCAACTTGAAATCTGGTCATATGGAGATGGAAAGCAATACGACCGTCACGAATTTTACGAAGAGAACGGAAAAGCAATGCTGTTTTTTCACTCCGGTGGTGCTGTAATGGGCTCGGATCATAGATACTTATTAAAGGAAGATGGTACAGTGCAAAAAATTCAAAGCAGCTATTATGAGACCACCTTGATAAGAGATAGGCTTTATATGTACTGGATAGGTCCTACCCCGGGTCCGGGAAATTTGAGAGTTCAAGATATCGATTATTCAGAAGATAGTAACAGAAGCTTGGGATCAGCCGACTATTGGTACTATTTTTTAAGCGATGTCGAAGGATTACCGAAGCTTGAGCTTATAGGGAATGAACTCTATGTGAGGGCGGCAAAAGTTGTGCAAAATCAAGAAGGTGATGGCAGTTATAGTTTAGAGAACCCTGCTGTATATAGAGTTAATATATTTACAAATGAGGTGACCAGGATAAGCCAATCCAAAGAAAGGGTGGTAAATGCCCAGATAGTAGGAGAATCTCTTTACTATTTGTGCTCTAAAGGAGAAGGTGAGCAGCGTATTTATAGTGTATATAAGCATTCTCTTCAAGATGGGACTGAGGCCCTTATAGGTAATTTTGAAGGCGAAGACTCTTGGCAGCTTAAATTTGCAGTAGTAGGAGATCATGTTTATTATTTAAGCCGGGAAGCTTTATATCGTATAGGAGATAGTGAAAGTTTGAATCCGCAAGCAGAAGCGATATCCATGAATATTACCGGGGATGAAAAAGAATATTTAGCCTGTACATTTAAAGAAACTCCAAACTCAAAATACAGAGTAATGGTATTTGATGAATCAGGAGAAGTTGTGTTTAAAACCGCTGACTGCGGCAGCAATGTTGTAGTAGAAGGCAGTACTTTACATTTTTATAACATTACAACCGAAACCCTTTGTAAAACCACAATTAAATAGGCTATATTCAATTCAATGGACAAAAACAGACAGCTATAACCCGCGATTTGTTCCAGCAATATTTACCAGCAATGAACCTAATGATCTATGATATGGTCCAATTTTGCCTTGTCTATGCGGGTGGTATGGTCCGGCAACTTTCCCGCTTTCGTCCTAGCCGGGTAATCAAGCGTCAGGGCGGGAATGTCCCGCTTTGACCATCTAATTAAGCTTTGTCTCCACTCCGGCTTTTTGGCCGTACCAGGTGTTGTTCAGGGCAGCGGGGTCTTTCGTAAAGATCTTATCGTATGCAAAAGGTACGATAACCTCGTTTTGCATGCTGATGACGCCCCATTTCCCGCCTTTCCTGACCGTGATAAGCTCCCGGTCACGGTCAAAATAAAGGTTATAATAGTCGGTGTAATAGCCGGTATCGCCGGTTTTTAAAAGCTGCCCGAAGGCCTCGTATTCAAGGGGCACAACCAGCCTGCCCGCCAGGTCATAGGCGCCCCACCGGCCGTCCTTTTTCACCGAGACGTATTTATCGAAATACAATTCATATTCAGGCGGTCCTATTTGCGCCTGACCCGACCAGGTCATGACCTCTTCAAACTCCACGGGTATTAATGCTGTCAGCCTGGTATAATCAATCACCGCCGCGCCGAGCTTGCGGTCGGCTCCGGAACCTTTGGCCAGCAAAAACAGACCTTTTCTAAAATCGACGCTGTCGATGGCAGAATACTCCGGCTCAAGAATCTTCTCTCCGGAGTGGGCATACAACCCGCGCAGTTCTCCGCCTCGCCCGTCCGGTACTGTAACCATATAACCGTAAGGCGTGTACGATAAGGCGCCGTTTATAGGGCCTATGAAGGCTCGGCCGTCACGATTCATTACATAAGCCTGGTGGTCTTTATATACCACATATGCTCCAAGCAGAATATATTTGTCAAAGCGGAGCCGGCCGTCGAGCTCGAAGATAAATCCGGATAAATCGGCCACCCTTTTGGCTCTTGCGGCCTCGGTTTTAAAGGTTGTGAAGCTGACTTGGCCTTGTGCCTTACCATACCCATAGTCTCTAATGTCAATCCGGGAGTAAAAAAGGAAGGGTATGGTACTGGCGCTGATATAGTATTGGCTGTCTATGACCAGCGCCTTTCTGACCTGTTCCGGCTCCAGCCACGAATCGCTGTTGGATATGGCCGTATAAACATAGGCGTCGTCTTGGTACTGAAAGCAGATCAGGCCCTCATGGAAGGTGGCCACACTGCGGCCTGGCGCTATTTCGAGCCCGTCGCCCGCCTCCTTTTCAAAGGCTTCCACGACTTTTATCCCCAAAATCTGCCCGAGCTCCTGGGCATTAAAGTATATATCATTGCCGTCGTAGCGGTACATAAGCTGATCGGAGTATTTAACCTCCTTTTCGTCAAGGGTCAGGGCAATCTCATCCTCCGTTAAAAAACGCCCTGCTTTGGATAAATCAAGCAGGTTGCCGCCGATGACGTCGAAGCCTCCGTTTTCTATCCAGTTGGTGTCGTTTTTAAGCTCTACGTAGTCTTCGGCATGCGCTGCGTCGAACCATTGAACATCGGTGGGATACTCCAGGGCGTACCAGGCGCTGGCGCTTTCACCGATGGTATGCCTGCCGGTGGCAGGGGAGAAAGGCACTCCATCGTTCTCCCACTTGCTTTTCGGGGAATAGACATATATCCTGAACAAAGTTCCGATGTACCCGTCATCTTGACTGCCGATCTGTTCGACCGTCAGCTTGTGGCGTACCAGGACGGTGTCGCCATGCTCGGTTACGGCGTTTGTCAAGATAGTTGTC
>NZ_DIPG01000145.1:0-2128 GCF_002426325.1 Syntrophomonas sp. UBA5494
CCCTTAGCGGTTTATCCATTTATGAATTCATGATGCTGAGATAGAGCGGGGTGGTCATATACCCGACCGGCTGATTGAGATCCTCCAGACGCTGGAAACACTCGCGGGTCTTTTCGGGCTGCTCCATCTCGTAATAGACCCATCCCAGGTAGAACAAAGAGTCATCATAATAATTGCTGTTGGGAAACAGGTTCAGGTAATTGCTGTATAAACGCTCAGCCCGGGGATAGTCTTTTTGCAGGAATGATATCCTGGCCAGGTAATACTGGGCTTCGCGATGCAGATAGTCCTGGCTCCCCATAGCGACCACCATTCCCAGATTGCTGGAGGCAGTTTTGAAGTCGGCCTCCAGATATGCGTTGAGTCCCTTCTCATAGTAGAATCTTTCCTGGTGTTCATCATAATAAGAGCCGCCCATTTCATCTTCCGCATAGCCGGGGACGTTGGAGAGGTCGATGGCCGGCGCCTCTGTTTTTTGTGGGGCTTGCGGCGGGGCCGCATACTCGGCACTGGCCAAGCTCTGCAGCGGTATATCGACGTGCTGCTGATTTAGAGCGGGCACTGTGTTTTGATGCCAGGCAGCTCCGCCCATGACCAGCATCAGACATGCTGCCCCGGCCACTATCTGCCAGGATTTGCTGTGGGGTTTCTTCGGGGCAGTTCTGCTCATGATCGATTCAGGGACTTTGGGAAGAGTTGCCCGGGTGGACGAGGTTGTCGCGGCCAGATAACCCAGGAGGTTCTCATTGCTGCAGTCGATTTCCAGGCCCTTATTCCAGGCTCGCTGCGCCCGGTTGCGGTCCCCGTTGGCCAGATAGCACAAGCCCAGGAGCTGATACAGGCTCACAAAACCATCCTGCTCCAGCTTGAGTTCCTGCAGCATATCCATCGCGGCGGAATAGTTTTTGCGTTCCATCTGATCAATAGCCTCATCGAAACGCTTTATCCAGAACTGGAAGGATGGTTTCTTAATCTCCGCCAAGCGTTTTAAAACAGCACTGCCGGCCGTCTTAGTCTCCCTAGCCTGCTCCCACCATGTGACCGCCTGCTTGAAGTCGCCCAGACGGAAACTGCATTCTCCCGCCATCTCCAGCCACTGAACATCTGCTGCATCGGCATGCTCATTCAGCACCGCCAGGGCTGCGGAAATCTCATGGGCTTCCATTTTGGCCAGGGCCAGTTCCAAGAAATCGTTGTTGTTGTCACTGTTATTCAATCAATACCACCCCCTTACTGCTAAGTTCCACACCAGTCTATAAATACCTTCCATTTTTTGTAAGTCAAATTCCCCCAAATTGCGGCTTTTATAGTTGTCATCAGCCAGGGTTAGCACAAATAAGCATATAGAAACAGAGTCAATGAGGAGCGTGATCAAATATATGTATACGTCGCGATTTTTGCGCCTTACCCAGCCACACATGCAGGGCCCGGACGTTCTGGCCATCAATCAGGCTCTGCATAATCTGGGGTACTTGCGCGTGAAGGCAGACGACATTTTTCATGCCGAGACTGAGCAATCTCTGCGCCAATGGCAGGAAAAAGTCGGAATAAATCCGGATGGGGTGGTCGATCCCGATGTATGGTGCCGCCTGTCCAGCCAGTGTGTAATGACTTATGAGCAGATCGTGGCTGCCCAGCGTTACCCGGCCATAACTATAGACCTGCAAAGCCGCCGGCTGTTCTTTTTCAACAGCCCCGAGACATCCCGTACCTACCCGGTGGCCATAGGCAAGAGAAGCACTCCCAGCCCGCCGGGCAACTGGACCATTGTGCAGAAGGCCTTAAACCCCGGAGGTCCGTTCGGAGTCCGCTGGATGCGTCTGAGCGTTCCCTGGGGAGGCTACGGCATACACGGCACCAATAATCCCCGCTCCATCGGAAGGCTGGCCAGCCACGGCTGCATACGCATGTATAACCGGGATGTGACTGGACTGTATGACCAGGTTCCTCTGGGTACGCCGGTATATATTATAGGGGAGAGCCTGACCGGGCGGGTGATGCAGCAGGGCGCCCGGGGAGGAGATGTTTCCATAGTTCAGCGCCGTTTGCGCCGGTTAGGGTACTACAAATACAAAATAGACCGGGTCTTCGGACCCAAAATGCATGACAGCGTAGTGCGTTTCCAGCA
>NZ_DIPG01000145.1:2338-11027 GCF_002426325.1 Syntrophomonas sp. UBA5494
TACGGTATATTCAGCCGGGGTATAAGCCGCTGCTATTCCCAGCAAAACTGTGCCGGGAGGTCGGGGAGGCGGAACAATCTATCACAGCAGATGATACCCCCGGTTGGCGTTGCTGTTAATTCCAGACCAGGCTAAGCTCGAAATTGACACCTTCTCCTGAGGGATGATAATATATAAGAGCTCGGGGCGTGGCGCAGCTTGGTAGCGCGTCTGATTTGGGATCAGAAGGCCGCAGGTTCAAATCCTGTCGCCCCGACCATGAAGAATATCGAACCCGCCGATGCTGGCGGGTTTTTGTATGGGGCGCTTTTTCTGATCTCAGGATGGCGTCCCATACTATGTTCCGCATTATCCCTTATTATTGGCTGGGCGCATGTGCGCAGGAAATTTATCGAAGCATTAAGGACATTGCCGGCTGCCCAGAAAGACCAGCCTGTGGCAGCCAGTGTGGGGCTTGATTACTTCAATCGATTTATTTGCCATTGAACGGCAACTGAAAGAGCTATCCAGCCAGGATCCTGGCGGTCAACAATCATGACGGAATGTTCACCATTTATGTGGAAAAGAGCGGATTGGCATAAACTTCAAAATTTTTGGATTGACAAAACTGAAAGGGAGAATATAATATATTAATAATCATATAAGTTTACTAGGTTATAACGGTTGACCAGACATCTGGAGACCAGGTCGCATTGCCAAAATGCCGACTGGTCTTTTTTTCTTTCTGTAACGGAATTATTGTGTTAAAACTGCTGCGCAGTTTCTTCCGATGCTTAAAGGACACAGGTTGAATCTTAAGGCAGAGGGATGGGGAAGATCAGTTGGAATTCAAATTCATATGGAGGGAGAAAAATGAGTTCGGAAAGATTTTTATTTACCTCGGAATCGGTGACCGAAGGCCATCCTGACAAGCTGGCCGATCAGATTTCTGACGGTATTCTGGACGCCATTTTAGCCGGCGACCCGGAGGGCCGGGTGGCGGTGGAAACCCTGGTCACCACCGGTCTGGTGGTGGTGACCGGAGAAGTGAGCACCGCAGTCTATATCGACATCCCCAGGATTGTCAGAGAAACCATTAAAAAGGTCGGCTATACCAGGGCCAAATATGGTTTTGACGGAGATACCTGCGCGGTCATAACCACTCTCGACGAACAATCACCCGATATCGCCCAGGGGATTGACCGCTCGGCAGAAACCAAAAGCAGCCAGCCGCACGCTGACCAGCTGGATCTGATCGGGGCGGGAGACCAGGGCCTGGTTTTTGGTTATGCCAGCAACGAAACTCCGGAATACCTGCCTCTGCCTATCGTATTGGCCCATCGGCTGACCAAACGGCTGGCCGAGCTGAGAAAAAACCGAATACTCCCTTATTTAAGGCCGGACGGCAAGAGCCAGGTAACGGTCGAATATGAAAACGGACAACCGCTGAGAGTGGACACGGTGGTGATTTCAACCCAGCATCATCCCGACCTGGCTCTCGACGATATTAGAAAAGATGTGATTGAGCAGGTGATTAAGCCGGTAATTCCCAGTCATCTCTTGGACAGCGACACCAAATATTACGTGAATCCCACCGGCCGGTTTGTGATCGGCGGTCCCCAAGGCGATTCCGGATTAACGGGCCGGAAAATCATTGTCGATACTTACGGAGGTTACGCGCGGCATGGCGGCGGCGCCTTATCCGGCAAAGACCCCACCAAAGTCGACCGTTCCGGAGCATATGCGGCCCGGTATGTGGCCAAGAATATTGTGGCCGCCGGTCTGGCCGAGAAGATCGAGATCCAAATTGCCTATGCAATCGGGGTGGCTCATCCCGTGTCCATATATGTGAATACTTTTGGGAGCGGAAAAATCGGTAATGCACAGTTGATTAACCTGATTAACCAGTATTTCGACCTTCGTCCGGCCGGGATCATCAAGGAGCTCGATTTAAGACGCCCCATTTACCAACAGACCGCCGCTTACGGGCATTTCGGACGGACGGATATAGATCTACCCTGGGAGCGGCTGGATAAAGTCGACCAGCTCAAACAGGCCGGCAGCCTGGGAAAGGTCGGTTAACAGGGAAGATGGTAGTAATTGTATCAGTCATGAAAGGAGATTGTAGACATGGCAACGGAAGAAAAAATCAGAAAACCTAAGATCGACCCCGACTGGCGGAAAAAAGAAGAAAGTTTTTTTGAAATATTGAAAAAATATCCCACCGTCTCCCCTTTTATCATTACACAGATTGACGTACAGCGGCGCGGGGTGCATTATACCGACGCTGCGCTTGCCCGGCTCGACCCCGCGATTCATCAGATCACCAAGCCGCATTTCGCGGTATATGAGGGCAGGGGGATTCCCACGTCGCTGCTGCTGCGCGACGGCACCAGCATCATCGTGTCGGAGACCAGCACGCAAACGTGGCGCGACCCTTATCTAATCGACGTGGTGGACGGGAAAACCGTGCTGGTGGATGAAGACCGGATAATCGACGAGGTCGAGTATTGGGAAAAACCTCAATTTTTCGACAAAACCACAAGCCGGGGCACACCGATGAAAGAGGTGCTCGACGCCCGCCCGCAGCGATATTCCGTGTCAATGAGCAATTACTGCCACTTCTGGGCCGTACCAGGTCACGGCTGCAAATACTGCGGTATCGGGGCAGGCGGTGTGCGGTACAAAGGCAAGGCCAACGAGCGCTTCAACGCGGACGATCTTCGCGAAACCATGCTGGAGCTTGTTAAGGAAAAAGGACGCTTTGTGGGCGTAATTCTGACGGGTGGCAGCATTTTCAGCGGCAACGAGCCCTTCGACGACGAGCTCGAGGGGTATATCGCGGCGCTGAAAGTACTCGGCACGGTGTTTGAAACGCCGCGTTTCCCAAGCCAGGTCAACAGCACCGCGTTTAATCGCAAGCAGCTTGAACGGCTTTACTATGAAACCGGTTTGACAAGTTATACCACCGATCTTGAGGCCTTCGACGAGCGGATTTACAAATGGCTCTGCCCTGGAAAAGCGGCGTACATCAGCTATGACGAATGGAAGCGCCGTCTGTACGATGCGGTAGAGATTTTCGGCAAAGGCCAAGTCAACACCGGCATTGTGAGCGGGGCTGAACTGGCCACGCCCCACGGCTTCACCTCGGAGGCCGAGGCGATTCGCGTGGACCTTGAGGAGGCGGAAGAGCTGGCAAGCCACGGCGTGGGGTTAAAGCACGACGTTTGGAACGTGGTGCCGGGCTCGATTTTCTGGAATCAGAATCCCCCATCACTCGATTATTACGTGCATATCACAAAAGGGTTTTACGATATCCTGCAGAAATACCGGATCCCGACTTATATGGACAGCTATCGCAAATGCGGAATGCACCCGAATGTAAACTTAGACCGGATATAGGAGGCGCGTCATGTCATTTCAATTATCGCCGGAAGCTATCGCGGCGTTTCGCTCGCCAGATTCTGTTAAAATCATTGCCACCGTCGGAAAGGACGGCGCCCCGCACGCGGTGCCGAAGGGTCTGATCACGATTCTGGACGATGGCAGCGTTGTGGTTTACGAGCTTCTGGAAACCTCACAGACCCAGAAAAATCTGGTGTACAGCATCTGGTTTCATAAGACCGTCGCTGTCACCGCGGTGACGCCCGATCATAAAAGCTACCAGATCAAGGGTGTGCCCCAAAAAGCGATTATCGCCGGGCAACTGTTTTTAGACGCATACGACAAGGTGCAAAAGCTGCTCGGCGAGGATGTTGACCTTTCGGCGCTGTGGCTGATCACCCCGGAAACGGAAAGAGAACAGACCTTTTCAACCCGACAGGCGTATGAAAGAGCGGCACATCCGTATGAAATCCACATTGACCATATTACCAAGGAGGAGTACAAATGAAAATGCGTGTTTACAAATGGATTGCGGTTGTTTTGCTCGCGGTCGGCATGCTGTCCCTGTTTGGCTGCGCCAAAAAGGCGGATAATACCGCCACCGCGCCTGTCACGCCCGCCGGGGAACTGAACACGGCCACCAAGCTGGTCGTGGGCCACAACTTAAACTATTTCCCAATCATCGTTGCGTATGAAAAGGGCTTTTTCAAGGAAGAATTCGGCGATAAAGTCGAAGTGGAAATCCCGCATTTTGCAAACGGCCCCGCTCAAAACGAGGCTGTCACCACCAACCAGATCGATATCGCCAACATGGGCGATATGCCCACGATCCAGGTCTGGGGCAACGGTGTGGATATCCAGGTGATATCCTATCTCTGGGAATCGCCCAAGGGATACAGCATGATCGCCAACAAGAAGTCGGGCATCCAAAAGCTTGAGGACATCAAAGGCAAGAAAATCGCCATTCAGTTCGGCTCAAACTTTCACAAGGCCTTGCTCAACATAGTTCGTACGTTGGGTTATTCCGAGAACGACATCGAAATGCTGAACCTGCAGAAAGCCGAGGGCGTCACCGCCCTTACCCAAGGCGTGATCGACGCGGCGGTGCTGGATGAACCGCAGCGCTCGAAGCTTTTGGCGCGTGACGACATGGTCGAGGTTTCGACGACCGAAGGATACGACAAGATCATGGTCGTCGCGTATGGCCGCGGAGAGTATTTGAGGAAAAACCCCGAAATCGTCGCCCGCTATCTCAAGGTAATCAACCAAACCAACAAGTGGATCGCGGGAAATCTTGACGAGTCGGTCCAAATCGTGGCCAAATTTATGGGCAGCGAAGACCTCGAAGGTACCCGCAAATACTATATCGACAAAGTTTGGAAGGTCGGCGTAGATCAGGATCTGGTCGATGCGTTGAACAATACCATCGAATTCAGCCTGGATCAGGGCTTTATTACCAAGCAGCTTGACGCGGACGATCTTGTGGACGACACTTATGTGAAATTAACAGGGCTCGGACAATGAATAAATCAGAAAGACCGAGACGAAACGAAAAGGTCGGACAGATTATAGATTACGCGCTTTTCTTGGTCGCACCGCTATTTGTGATTGCCGTCTGGCAGGTCCTGGGCGATGGCGGGCATCTAAATCTGTCAATCCTGCCGACGCCGCAGAAGATTATGGAGACCATGGTGTCCTACGCGAAAAGCGGATTGCTGTCTGAACATTTCGCGAGCAGCTTTAGCCGCGTAGGCGCCGGGTTTCTTCTCGGCGGCCTGACCGGCTTGATTTTCGGGACGCTGCTCGGTCTTTCTCCGTGGTTTAACCGGCTGTCAGCTGTCATTCTCGGCGTGCTCCGGCCAATTCCTATGGTGGGTCTGGTGCCGCTTTTCATCCTGTGGTTCGGAATCGGCGAAAAATCCAAAATTCTGGTCATTGCCGTGGGCGCTTTGTGGCCGGTGCTCTTAAACACCGAGCAGGGCATCCGAAGCACCGACTCAAAATACCTTGAAGTGGCGCGGCTTTTGAAAAAGGACCGGTTCACCATTCTGCGCCGCATCATTTTTCCGGCGGCCGTGCCTGAGCTTGTCACCGGGTTCCGGCTGGGACTCAGCACCGCATGGCGCGGCGTGGTGGCTGCCGAAATGATCGGCGCGACCCGCGGCGTCGGATATATCATCTCCTACGGCAGGGAAATGTCCCTGCCCGCAGCCATGTTCCTCGGGCTGTTGACCATAGGCGTGGTCGGCATTTTAATCGACATCCTGCTGGCCCGACTGCAGAATAAGATCATCAAGTGGGCATAACGTGGATAAAGGAGACATGACATGGAGCCGTTTTTAAACATCCAGCACGTGCAGAAGACGTTTTCTCTGTCCGGAAGCAATCTTGAGGTGCTGCGCGATATTGATCTCGATATCCCCGAAGGCAGCTTTTACAGTATCGTAGGGGCGAGCGGATGCGGAAAAAGCACGCTTTTGCGCATTATGGCAGGGCTTGAATCCGCGACGGAGGGTTCCGTCCGTCTGCGCGGGCGCGAGGTTAAAGAGCCGACGCTGGAAATCGGCATGATCTTTCAGGAATCGAGGCTGTTTCCCTGGCTGTCGGTGCGTGAAAACATCCGCTTTGGCATCTTCAAAACCTCGCCGGAAGACCGGCAACAGATCGACGAGCATATCAAGCTTGTAGGTCTCACTGGTTTTGAAACGGCGCTGCCCGGACAGCTTTCCGGCGGCATGCAGCAGCGGGTCAGCATCGCGCGGGCACTTGTGAACCGCCCCGATGTGCTGCTTCTCGATGAGCCGTTTGGCTCTTTGGATGCCTTTACGCGCATCAACATGCAGCAGGAGATCTTGAAAATTTGGGAGCAGGAAAAAACAACCATAGTTCTCGTCACGCATGATATCGATGAAGCGGTGTTCCTTGCCGACCACATTGTGCTGATGTCTCGCCGCCCCGGGACCATCAAGAAAATTGTGAAAAGCGATATGGCGCACCCGCGCAAGCGCAGCAGTTACGAGTATACCAGACTGCGAAACGAGATCTATCAGGAATTTTTCGCGGAATTCAAGACCGATATCGAATATTCTATTTAGATAAGGAAACTGTCCTCCCATTATCTGCCGGCATAACACATTATCAGCCGACCAGACAGCTGGAGACCAGGTTGGATTGCCCAATGCCGACCGGTCTTCTTTTATTTCTGTGCGGGATTATAACGAGCAGTGGCTTGAAACTGCTGCGTAGTTTCTTCCGATGCCTAAAAAACCATAAGTTGAATATTAAGGCAGGTGATCGAACCGGAAGAGGTTATTAATGAATCTTATCAAATCCGGAAAACCCAGGGAGAAAGCAAACACCCTTATTTTAAGCACCTCGACCGCCTAGCCAATTAACCCGTTATTATATACAAGGGCGAGTTTTTCGCCGAAGCGGAGAAGCCTTTCAGTTATACGATATGAACGGGAATCAAGCTGAAGTGATAAACCGATTGAACTCGAGTAAAATGACCTCAACCAGGTTTTTATATTGAATAACCGGCAGGCCTGGCAAAGTCCCGGACCTGTTTTTGTCTGCCTGTCTGCTGCGAATTGGTCCTCCTAATATTAAGCAATTACCTTTTATTGGGGATCACCCCCGCATACGCGGGGACCACTGGATCACTTCGCCTCGGTCGCCGCCACCGGCAGGATCACCCCCGCATACGCGGGGACCATTTTATTAGAAAATACAAGATTGAACAACAAAAGCGTACGCATACGCTTTGGGCATCTATATAGCACCACCTCCCAGGATGGGTATTTGAAAAACAAAAAAGCCCGGCTCCCGTCAGGCCCAAAATTTCTTACTTTTTTCTTAAAGCTCCTTTACTTATGCGCATTTAATGCGTATAATAATGCCATGAGGTGCGCACATGAAACGGAGGGACTTAATCAAAAAACTAGAAAACAACGGTTGGTGGAAAGCACGGGAAGGTGACAACCACACTATCTACACTAACGGGGAACGGTCAGAGCCAATCCCCAGACACAAAGAAATCAACGAGATAACAGCTAAGGCAATCCTCAAGAGAGCGGGGCTGAAATAAACTCCGCAGAAAGGAGTAATGACAATGAAAACCGCATACCCTGTTATTTTAACACCCGCAAAAAGAATGTACGCCGTAACAATTCCCGATCTGGATATATCTACTCAAGGCGCCGATATACCTGAAGCCATCTCTATGGCCCGGGACGCTATCGGCATGTGGATCTGCTATGAACAGGATGAGGGCAGAACCATCCCTGCTCCTAGCGATATT
The DNA here is from genome assembly GCF_002426325.1 of Syntrophomonas sp. UBA5494. Classification (NCBI taxonomy): domain Bacteria; kingdom Bacillati; phylum Bacillota; class Clostridia; order Eubacteriales; family Syntrophomonadaceae; genus Syntrophomonas; species Syntrophomonas sp. UBA5494. Next base: position 10,002 of record NZ_DIPG01000145.1, read on the forward strand.
GCCAAAATTAAAACAAATGCAAAGGAAACAAAGACCCTCGTGGACATCGACATCGAAGAGTATCGCCGCGCCCACGATAACCGCACTGTCCGTAAAAATCTCACCTTACCAAGCTGGTTAAACGAACGTGCGGAAAATGCCGGCATTAATTTTTCCCAAGCCCTGCAAAAAGCCTTAAAACAGCAATTAGGGATTGAATAACAAAAGAGCCGGGGGAACGCCTGGCTCTTTCAACTTCCATAGGTTTGGCACTCTCCTGATTGTGGATCGTTTTCTTTTTTTACGTCCTTTGCTTTGACCTTTTTATTCTGTCTGCCCCCGTAGCAACATGGGCTTTTAATTCTTCCAGCGGATCAAGCCGCGGCTTTAGCGGACCGCGCCAGATATCGATCAAATAAGCTGATCTTCTTCGTTAAAAAAGCTGCGATATCCCAATTGCAGCATTAAAATAACTGTCAAGGCCACCGCTCCAAGTATTCCCAGCATTATTGCTATCTGATAAGCGACCGCGGTTGCGGGCAAAGTACCGGACAAGATCTGGCCGGTCATCATTCCGGGGAGGAAAACAATCCCCATACCGACCATGGAATTGATGGTCGGCATGATCGCGGCGTCAAAGGTGCTGTTAATAATCGACCTGGTGGCCATTTGCGGAGTTGCGCCCAGAACCAGGGCTTCTTCAACCAGATTCTTCTGTGTCGTCATGCCTTCGACCAGGGACTTGACGCCTAATGATATCCCGGTCATAGAATTGCCCACAATCATCCCGGCGATGGGTATAAAATACTGGGGATCATACCATGGATTGATGCGCACAACTACGAACAGGAAGTAAAACAGACAGGACAATGTCCCGGCCGTCATGGAGAAAGCAATGGTTTTTTTAAGCTCATGCGACAACTCTGCTTTGAACTTATTAAATACGGTATAAATCGCAAAACACTCCATCAATGCTATGATTGCTGCCGTTATCACCGGACTGGGCTTATCGAACACAAACGCGAGTATAAAACCCGCCAATATAAG
>NZ_DIPG01000145.1:11305-11964 GCF_002426325.1 Syntrophomonas sp. UBA5494
TTTTGAATGGGTAATCATCACCACAGATTTGCGGGTCGTTTCTATGTGCTCTGAAACCATCTTGATGATGGCGTCTTCCGTATCGTCATCCAGCGCGGACGACGGTTCATCCAAAAGATATACTGCCGGATCGCACAGAAACAGCCGTCCTAATGCCAGCCTCTGTTTTTCCCCGCCCGACAGCTGATATACAGGCGTTTCCAAATCTTTATGGAGCCGTACCCCGGAAAGGATTTTATACAGTTCGTCATCACCAGGGCTTTCTTTTTCTTGAAATCTTAAGGCTATGGTCAGATTGTCCCTTAACGTTCCTTCGTACATGGCGGGATTCTGGGACAGCATCATAACATTCCGGCGATGCTCTACAGATTTTATTTGCTTCAGGTCTTTGCCATCAAACAGAATTCGTCCCCGGGTTGGAGATATCATCTTGTTCAGCATTCTCAGAATGGTTGTTTTCCCGCCGCCGCTCGGGCCGAGAAGAACGGTAAGTCCCCTGCTTATAGATAAGTTTGGAATATCAACTATGTCCTTGTACTTAACCTCAATAAACTCAAACATATTAGGTCTCCTTTGCGCCCATTGCATTGACGGGGGCCATGATGCATTTCTCCGCTTCATCAAGTTCTTCTTCGCCCGCTGTTGCAGTCACATATTAT
>NZ_DIPG01000098.1:0-38140 GCF_002426325.1 Syntrophomonas sp. UBA5494
GTTTGGAAGTGATTATCGTTGGATGCCGCCACCACTACATAGTCGACCAGTATGCCGGGTACTTTTACCTCTTTGGGATGCAAGGAGTTGGCTTTTGCTATGTATTCCACCTGGGCGATCACCATGCCGCCGCTGTTTCTGGCCGCTTGCGCCAGGTGTAAGGCGCCGCTCAGCATCCCCTCTTTGGTCATGGTCACATTGCCGTTTTCATCGGCGACCGTACCGCGAATCAGGGCCACATCGATGGGAAAGCCCTGATAGAACAAGTATTCTTCGCCTTCCAGCTCAACTACCTTGACAATATCTTCTTTAGTACGCGTAAGCCGATTCAATTTTCCGCCTTCCAGTCGGGGATCGACATAGGTATGTAAGCCCACTCTGGTTACAATACCGGGCCTTTGCGCAGCTACCTCCCGCCAGAGTTGAGTCAACACCCCCTGCGGCAGGTTGTAAGCCTCTATTTTATTCTCCTCTACCAGCTTGACCAGATTGGGACTGGCACCGATATGCGCCCCGATCCATCTTTTTACCAATCCGGCATGGCCGAAATGAGTCGTGCCCCTCTTGGTGGTCCAATCCCCCAGCGAACAGGCCTGTAATAGGGTAATACCTTGAGGGTGACCGCTTTCCAGGAAACGCTGCTCAATGGCTAGGGCCATTTCCTCGTTCCATCCTGCCAGCCCCATTCCCGAGGCTGCAACAGTCGCACCGTCTTTAATCAACAAAGCGATTTCAGCAGGCGTCTTTACTTTAGACATTAGGCTCACCACCTTCAGCATGGCCCGGTTGAATGATGCTCCCCAGGCATGACAGCCGATAATTCGTCAGATTAAACCACTTGATAAGTCAATCGGGACTTGTCGGGGGACTATAGGTTGACCAGGTATTTATTAATAATGTTGAATGCTTTTCGCGGCTCGCTTTGTGCCAGCAGCCCCACGGCAAACAGTATGTATTTCCCATCCAGCATCATCAGGGGATTTTTAGGCTTGAGCAAGGCCGGGCTCTCCTTATGAAACAGTGCGCCCTGCAGCACCCGTCGCGGGTCGGACGAAAAAGCAACCGGTCCTCCAGCTCCGATCACTAACTTGACTTGAGTGAGATCCTTGCCCCTTTGCACCATATAGTCGCCATTATGCGTAACTATGACATCTATTCTCCCCGCATGTCTTTCCACCGCAGTCTTAACCGCCAACCGAGAAAGGGTTACATGACATTCAGCCTCCTCCTCACAGCTGGGAAGTCTGCCCATCTGACGAAATTCAGTTACTTTTTCATCAAAAAAGGGATCATCCAGGGCACCGGCGCATTCCCGCTTAGCGATATCAGCCAATGTGTCGAGATTGTGAAACAAGCCCAAATCACCTTCTACAGTACGCTTGGCGTAAGGCTGAGGAAGCCCCAACATGCTCACCCCAGGCTGAGTGGGGCTGCCCCAGGCTACTGAATAAACATCTGTAGTCGCGCCCCCCACGTCAACCAGGAGCAATTCCCCCCGGCCCGGGCAGCCCGGAACGCCGTCGGCTATTAATTTTGCGGCTTCCATGACCGCTGAAGGAGTGGGCATGATTACATCTTTGACCATGGTTTTTACCCGTGCGATTCCTTTGGCTTCAGTTATTCTATTTATAAACAGTTCCCTGATTTTCTGATTGGTCGAGTCCACATCGATAACACCGATTTCCGACATCACATTTTTGGTAAAAATAATGTTCATATCGGTTTTGCCCAAGATACCGGCAATGTCATCGTAGGCCGACTTATTTCCGGCTACGATGATGTTCTTCACTCCCCGCTTCAAGTTGGCGAGCATGCGCGCATTGTAAATTATTACTTTCTTGTTTCCCCCATCAGTACCTCCGGTAAGCAAAACTATATCAGGAGAAATGGCTTCAATCTCTGCGACCTCCGAATTGGATAATTCATAGGAATAGGTCCCCACGATCTTGGCGCCCGCTCCCAGGGCAGCCATGCGGGCGGCTTCAGTAGTAAAATCAGGCACCAGGCCGCAGCAGACAACCCGCAATCCCCCTGCCGCGCTGCTTGATGCCAGGGCTTCTTTTATCTCCGCTTCACCGAATTCAACCTGTTCAGCGAGCAGGGCCAAAGCCTTTTCCAGGCCGATGGTGACATCCGTGTCTACAGTGGAAGGCGACTGTACCCGCGCTATGAGCTCCTCTTTATCCAGGTCGAAAGCGACCGCTTTGGTAAATGTACTGCCAAAATCTATAAAGATCCTAATGTTATTCATCATTTCGCACTCCACTTTGGGTATTTCAGTTTGATGCCGGGCTGCTCCGGAGTGTATATGCCTTTTACGCATATACACTTCCGGAAGCTGCTCTGCATACGGTGGTTCAATCATTACAATCTGAGGTGCTTTCCTTAGTCGGCAACCATGCCTTTGGTTTCCTTGCCCAACCAGGCTATCAACAACACGCTCAATACATTACAGGCCACGATAAGGTAGAAGACTCCGTCATATCCACCGGCGCCGACAATATACCCGACGATGATGGCGCCCAGGATACCGCCGAGGCGGCCGCATACCTGAAACCATCCCATTCCGGTGCCGCGGATGCGCGTAGGCAGCAACTCCGGCCAATAGGTAGAGCAGCACATGTTATAACCGTACTGGCAAAACTGATAGATGAACCCGGCGATGATGATCGCAGTGAAGGTGTTCATACTGCCATAGACATATGCGGTTCCTGCCGCCAAAATGGACATAGCACAGCAAGCGAACTTCCTTCCGAATTTGTTTAACAACCACACCATCCCAAAGTAAGCCGGTATGCCGCCCAGGGCGAAGATGGCTATCATTCTGGTGGACTTGACCACTGAGTATCCTTTGGATACCAGCAAGGCGGTCAGCCAGGTGGCCAGGGCGAAATAACCCAGCATCTGCAGAAAAGGCCAGAATGTGCCCAAGAAGGAGTGCTTGATCTGCCCGCTCTTCCACAGGTCGGTCCATTTGGGTTTGTCCATTTCTTTCATCTTTTTTTCCCTGGCCGCCTCGGCTTCATAAAGGCCCTGAATCTCTTCAGCGTTAAACTGATAGATGGGCTTTCCGCTTGATTCGGCCACCCGCGCTTCAACAGCTTCTACAATTTCATCCGCTTCTTTGTAACGGCCTTTGGTTTCCAGCCAACGGGCCGATTCTGGCAGAGCATAATATACCACGATCACCCATAAGGCCAACAAGGAAATGACTACGAACATTACCCGCCAGCTTGAAACCGATAGAATAGCCGTCGCCACTGTGGCCCCAAAGACTACCGCCACAGGGGACGCCAACAGGGAGAGGACCACATACTTGGCCCGGCTTGCCGCAGGAGACATCTCGGCCAGCAGTGCCAAACTAGTCGGGATCTGAGCACCAGCACCAATGCCGAATATTATACGTCCTGCGAACAGTGTCTCAACATTGGGAGCGAAGGCGAAGATCAGACCGCCCAAGCCCCAGGTTACCATGCATATCATAAAGAGTTTTTTACGGCCCCATTTATCTGCCAATAGAGAACAGAAGGCCGCACCGATCATCATTCCAATGTTGCTGGCCGACCCCATATAACCCATGAGCTGCGCGGAAAGCCCAAATTGCTTTTGGACGATAGGTAGAATAAATCCGAAACTATTGATTTCCACCGCTTCGGCAAACATGGCTATAGACACAATTACTGCTTGCCACATCAGAAATTTGCAGTCGTGGAAACGTTCAATCCTAGCTCCTACGGGCACACGAAGTGTTTCACTAATAACACTCATTGATAAGCCTCCTTTGATTTATGTTCCGTCGCCTTTAACCAGGTTCAGGTGAATTCTTGATTATGAATCCACGACTACGAGTCCGACCAGTGCGGTAACGTCCTTAACCATATCAAGCTCTTGGATCAATTTGACCAATTGAGCGGCATTGGCATCAGGGATAGGTTTGACAGAATGCTTGATACAATCGCGGAACTTGATTTCACAATCGGCGAAAGTCAACGGGTTGGTTGGAGTTCCCAGAGGCAGATCAACCTGTTCCGTATAAACACTGCCATCCTTCATAGTGATGCTTACCCGGCCTGGCTCAAGTTCGGCTCCCTCGAAGCTGGGATCGACTTCCACCGGCCCGATCTTGCCGGCCATTTCCAGAAGGTCGCGGCTCTGTATGGCGGCAGGGGTAAATTCATCCAGCCCGGCGCGGCCTCTGGCTATCACTGCAGCTACACCCCAGGGGGCGCTGAATTGACTGTCAACGAAATTGCGCGGCCTGGTTTTAATTTCAATCGGCGCGCAGAGCAGATTTAAGGTGCCCGGTCCGCACCACAGCTTGATTTTATCAACATTTTCAGCGGCGACCCGATGTTCCTTTACTATTTTCAAAGTTGCATCAACGAAGGGATGAATTCCTCTGCAGCATGGATAAGGCTTAATGGTGACATCTTTGCCTTCAAACCTGGTGCCGAGTTCTCCCACCAGTGCCTCCCGGGAATACTTATTGTCATGGTATACTTTGTAGAAACCGGCATCGCCTTCCAGTACGTTCCTGGCCCCGGTGATGCCCTTCTGGGCCATTAAAGCCGAAGTTATCCCGGCCTTTACCGCGAAGCCCGGCCCCAATCTTTTGGTAAGAGCTCCGTCCTTGACGCATTGAGCGTTTCCGGCCGATTGATGATAGGCAATGCCGATGGCATTGACGATTTCTTCTTCGCTTAAGCCCAAGAGCCTCCCCGCCACAGCAGCCGCGGTGATATATCCATAAAGACTGGTCTGATGCCATCCGTAGGGAATAATACTCTCCCCGGGTCTGGTGGCAAGCCCCAACCGGCATATGAAATCAGTTCCCAGGGCTACAGCGGTGATGAACTCTTTCCCGCTGATTCCGCCCAGATACTCGGCCAGGGTAAGGGCGGTGGGAATGGCGACTACGCCGGGGTGCATGATCGCAGTCTCATGCACATCGTCAAAATCCAGGGTGTGCGCGATGGTGGCATTAATTTGAGCCGCATTGGGAACCGGAAGCTTATGGCCATAAACCAGTATATGGCTTTGAGGAGCCCCGCCCCAATCAACTGCCAGCTCCACCAGTTCTTTAACCCCGGCCTGACTGGTTCCGCCCAGCGCAACTGCAAAGTAATCCAAAACCTGCAGTTTGGTTATTTCAACAACATTTGCCGATAGATCTTCAAATTGAATATTTTTGAAGTTTTGGGCAAATAAATAAGTTGCGTCCATTTGATTAACACATCCCTTTTGCTTATTTGACTTCAGTCAACAATCACATCTTGCCTTTGGCTTTTAGATCCGTTTTCAGGTCTTCCAGCGCAGACTCGATATCAGCTTCCGGGGGATATACTCTGTCGAAGCCCAATTTCTTGAACTTCTCTTCGTCCTCTTTCCAGTCGTGTTTCATGACTCCCAAAATGCCCCCGATGTAGAATAGCACATCGTTTAAACCGGCCTCGGTCACTTTTTCCTTGAAGCCCTGCAAATCCATTTCCGCCATGCCGTAGATGGAGCTCATAAAGACGGCGTCAGCATCGGTTTCCTGAGCAACTTTTATGAACTCTTCGGCTGGTGTTTGTGCGCCTAATGCCACTACATTGAATCCCTTTTCACGCAAAAACCGTGATATGATCTTGGTTCCTATAACATGGGAGTCTACTCCCACTGTTCCCGTGATGATGGTTATTTTCTCTTTCATAGGTGTAACGCTCCTTTTATCCAAAATAATCGCTGCCTATTTGGACGGCTTGCCGATAAGTTGTCCTTTGCTAATCGCCCAGAAGTCTTCCAAAGAGACATAATAGTTCATTTCCCGTCTTTCAGCCGCGGCGCGCTGGGCAACCTTGGCCCGATGGAAATCCTTTATATCCTCACTGAAGGGCAGATTACCAAACTCGAGGTAACGGCAAGCTCCGTTCAGATCCCTGATACCGACCACCTCATCTTTGGCATGCATGTTGATTGGGAAAGGAGAATCTATCACACCGGTTTCCATGGCTTTTACCGCCCCGGCACATATGTCGCCATCGCCCATTTCCAATACTTTGTCCAGAATCTGCGATACTTCGTTGAAAGTCAAATTCTCTTCCTGCTGGATAACATCATTGTCAATGGGGAAATTCTGCTGTCTTACTACATTGAAGATCCAATTGGTTGCCTTGTAGGTCTGTTCATGAGCCTCCAGGCTAGGTACCCCCAGCGCTTCATCTATAGTCTTTACAAAGGCGATAGGACATTTGCCGAGGGCAGCCACCATAGCGGTATAACAGCTGTAGCCGAAAGCGCTGCCTACATCCTGCGGATAAGGGAATAGAGGAACCTGGCTGCCTACAATACCGGGAATAATGATGTCGTTATAGCCTAATTTTTCAAGATATTTCTTGAATAGCCTTGGCGCAGCCCGGAGGTCTCCCAGATCCTGAGCCAGGCACCCTTGCAGGTTTACCTGGGGCATGACGCATTTGGCGCCCTGAGTGATGACATTCAAGGCACATATGATCTGCGTGGCTATATTGATGCTTCCGGGGTATACACTGTTGGGCAAAAACCCATGGCAGTCGGCGTTGATAATGACTCCGCGTTCGGCATAGTAACCCATCAACCGGCCCATATATTGAGCGGTGGTAAGCAGCTCTGCAACGGTGGCCTTCTTATCGTAGCCGCTGAACCAGGCAAAGAAACTGCATGGCATACCGTTCATTCCGGAGGCAAAAGCCATCTCTGCCACCTGGCTGTTGGCTATGGCGGAGCACCTGGGGTCTAAACAGCCGTCAACCGATTCAACCAGTTTGCGGTTGTTTTTTAAGCCATGGTTGACTATGGGATATCCGTTCAATTTCGGTTTGCCGGTTTTTATGCTCTCTTCCAGGCCCTGTTGGGCCTTTTCGAACATCCCGTTTCTGGTGTAACTGTCTGTGGTGAGAGGTGTGCAGGTAACGCCCAGAGCATTGATGCTGCGGACCAACTCGATTTCATCCTCCAATATGGGGGTGCCTGCCCGGGGGAAATTAACCGTTCTATGTTCGGCGCCCATCCTTTGGAGTTCTTTGTAAAAAACCTTGCTGTCCGGCAGGCTTTTTTGATAGGCTACTGCTTCTTCAAGATCGATTTCCTTTAGTGTTGGCCATGCGGCAATTACCTCTTTGCGCATCTCCATAAACTTATCTTCATCGATTTTCTGTTGACTGACTTTAATCATTGTCCTGCTCCCTTCGGAATAGTTTTCGGCAACGTTATTCGTAATGCCGCTATTTTCGAATCTCACAGTCAAAACCGTAAGATTCAAATATATTTTGGGCTCTGTTTAAGCTTTCATCGGAGGGGCGTTCCGTATCTCCCATTTCATAGTCCCGGTCCAAGGTCTTGTACTTGCCCATGCTGTAACGATGATAGGGCAGCAGGTGGATCTGCGCCGTTCTCGCTATTTCGGACATTTTTCCGGCTATGGCTGCCACATCATCGTCCGAGTCATTAATCCCAGGAATAAACGGAATACGAATAACCACCGGGGTTCCACTGTTAACAACCAATTCGAGATTATGCAAAATCAATGCATTGGACTGTCCGGTATACTTGGCATGAACTGCGGGATCAAGGTGTTTTACGTCGTAATACACCAAATCGGTATGCTGGAGTATTTTCTCCAAGCCAAGCGTGTTCCCATATCCGGATGTATCCAGGCAGGTGCCGATGCCCGCTTCATGACACATTGCAAACAAGGCTTCAACAAATTCGGGCTGCATCAAGGCTTCTCCTCCCGAAACAGTCACCCCTCCGCCTGAATTCTGATAATAATGAATGTCTTTCTTAATGACGCGAAAAACCTCATCTACGCTCATTGCCTCACCCTGGAACTGCAATGCGGTCGAGGGACACACCTCAACACATGCGCCACAATCAGTGCATAGCTCCCGATCGATATAAATCCCACTTTCATCAACCGATATAGCCTTTAGTTCACATACTTCCATACAGCTCAGGCATTTTTCACAGAAGGTATCCCTATGTGTTACCTCCGGCCAGGGATGCTGCGACTCCGGATTAGAACACCAGGTGCATCTCAAGGGACAGCCCTTCAAGAAAACCGTGCACCGGGTGCCTGGTCCATCATCAAGGGTATATCGTTGAATGTTAAAAACAATGCCTTTGGGTTCAGTCATAGCTACGTTCTCACCTCTGCTTTCTTTTCCAGCCGGACGTAACCTAGTCCTCGACAGGTAATTCGTGGTTGGGGAGGAGTTGTCGATATGACAACTCCTCCCCCCAATCAGGCCTTACATGGCATGCATGGTACGTTCTACAATTTCATCCTGCAAATCACGGGGCAGGTCGACAAAATAGGCACTGTAGCCGCCGACACGGACCAACAGGTTCTTGTACTTCATTGGGTCTTTCTGAGCTTCCTTCAGTTCTTCCGCAGAATGGATATTGAACTGAATGTGCCATCCGCCTCTCTGGAAATAGATCTTAATCAGATTGGCCAGATTCTTTATTTTTTCAGGGGTATCCAGCAACTGTTTGGAGAATTTCATGTTGTGGGTGAAACCACAGGAAGCACTGGCCAGGCTGAAATCTCTGGTGGCAGAGTTGATCAGAGCCGTGGGTCCGTTGACGTCCATACCCGGCATTGCTGAGGTGGCGGCATCATTTACCGGAGTCCACTGATATCTGCCATTGGGTAGAGCTCCAACCGATTTGCCCTGAGTGGTGTGTCCGCTGGCAGCTCCCTTGAACAGCATGGGTTTTTCTCCAGTGAAGGGATCCGGGCGGCTCTGCATGATTTCCTGGGTTCCTAACATGATTTTGGTGAAGAATTCATCGGGCATATCTTCATCGTTGCCGTACTTGGGAGCATTCAGGCACATCAGGCGCAGCTTTTCATGCCCTTCCCAATTGGCCTTCATAGCTTCTAATAGTTCAGCCATGGCAACTTTCTTGGTATCAAACACCAGGCGCTGAATCGCAGCCAGGCAGTCTGCAATATCGGTGATACCACGGTCGCCGATCCAGGAAGCCCGGCATATGGGATAGCGAGCGCCGCCTTCGCGGGAATTCATGCCGGCCGGGATGCAGTCTTCATAAAGCATGGCGCATCTCAGTCCGCTCATGGGGCTGTGCTGCTGTTCAACCGACCACCATATGAAGTAATGTTTGCGCAGTATTTCACAGAAATAATCTTCCTGTTTGAAGAAGGCTTCGATGATCTCATCCACGCTCTTCATTTTGGTGACGTCGCCGGTCTTCAGGCCCAGCTGCTTGCCGGTTCTGTTGTCAAAGCCGTTCCATAAAGTCAACTCGAATATCTTGGCCTGGTTAAGGCTGTAGAACCCGCCCTGATGCTCGGCGATATCCAGGTGATATCCCAGGCAGCCGCTGGCATTCCAATTGACCGCATCCCAAATCGGAACGCCGCGATCCAGGTATCTCTGAGTGCCCAATTTGTCACCCAGGAAAGCCGGGTTGCCGCCGCCGAAGTCTTTATTGCATTCCAATGCAAATACCATAAAATCTTCATCGATATTTTCGTGATAACGGATATAGATGGCAGGTTCGGAGAGCAGGGTCTGGCGCATTACTTCCAAAGTTAACCAGGAGACTTCATTGATCAGGCAATTGCCATTCACATCGGTACCGCCCAGAGTGACGTCCGGCAGCAGGGTTCCCGGAGCCGCACGGTGTTCTCTCTTAACGGTAACCAGGTTCTCGGTCTCTCTGATTTTCAGCCATAACGCACCGATCATTTCGGCTGCATCCTGGCGGGTAATGTCGCCCTTGAGCATATCTTTTTCATAATAGGGATACAGAATCTGGTCGATGCGGCCTACGCCGACCTCAGGCCGTTCGGAGCTTTCTATCCAGGGTGCCAGGTGCAGGAAACGCAGGCTCTGCACCGCTTCCCAGAAGTTGCGCGGCGGATTGGCAGGAACATTTTCACAGACTTCAGCTATTTTGAGCAGTTCAGCCTTTCTAGCCATATCGGGGCAAGATACAGCCTGCTCTCTGGCCAAATCGGCATACCGTTTGGCATTAGCGATAACGGCTTTGCAGGAAATAATGCAGGCCTGCAGCAGGTGGTATTTACGCAGGGCATTTTCCGGCAGTCCAGGCTGCTGGAAACCCAGTGCCATACACTTTTCGATTTCATTCTCGGCTAGCTTGATAATGTAATTCAGACCATTGTCGATGGCCGGTTTGGTGGGCATGCAGTTGCCGCCGCCGAATGCACCCCAGTTCTCGAATATGCCTCTGTCCACGACCTCTCTGACCGCTCTGCCCTCGAATACCATACCCCGGTCAAACATGAGATCGAAGTGATCTTCGCCCATCTCAGCCGAAATGGCATCACGCACAAAGTTTCTCTGCGGCATATTTTCTACCCAGTATTTAGCGTCTTCGGTAAGCCTGCGCAGGTCTTCGGGATCGATATAGGTAGCATCGATGTCACTGCTCTTGCGGTCAAAGCGGCCAGTTTCACACATGGCCAGGATTTCCCGGGGCTTCATGGCGCACAGGGTGCCATTGCCGCGGATGAATTTGGTCAGCGAACCGACTATCAGTTCGTCTTCTCTGATGGTAACGGGGCCTTCCAACATTCTCTTTTCAAAGGCTTTTGCCCAGCGCACGTCTAAAGGCAGGCCTTCGGTTTCTTTCCATGATTCGGTAAACAACAGGGTGCCATCAACATATACCTGTGGAGGGGCATCTTCCCATTCTTTTTTAAGCTTCTGCAACCTGGGAGTCATGACGTTTACTTTTCTGATTGCGTCGCCGTCAACTTTTGGCATGTTATAACACCATCCTTTTCTCTAAATCTCCTGACTTGTGATTCATCCTGGCACTGTTTAACTCCATTTATTACCTCCTTTTAGTCTCAACTGCTTAAGTTTTAAGGCTGTGCTTCAGCGCCCGACCTCACATTTCAAACCTGCGAGGTGGTCAGGCGCCTTAATAAACAACACCGTTGCCGCGTTGCGATTACCTGCCACAGCTATTATTAAGGGATATTGCAAACTTCAACATAATAAGGAGCAATTTCTATGCCATTTAAAATGGTTAATAACGAACAATTCCTAAATAAGATAAAGGAGCCCCAACCTACCCGAAATGAGTGAATTGGAGCTCTCATAAATGATCGATTTTGATTATTCTATTTTTTTGGCATCAGTCGCAGCATTACTACATCTGGTTGTAACTGGACAGATACATTGTATCTATTATGCTACCTGGCAATTCTGCAAAGGGGTTTTATCTAAAGTCAGGGTTTACCGAAAAAACATCTCGGCAAACATATATATGTTGGTTTTTTCCAATCAGGCTGCTATTTGAACTGGGCACTTGCAGCCTCTCTTGCAGATGCCTTGATTTCCTCTGCCTGCTGATGTATTTCAAACATCTTGTTGTCTGTAAGGGGGAAAAAGTAAAAGGCGATAATACCCAGAGCCATAATAACAGCAGGCAGTAAAGACATTATTATACGCAGACCCATCACGATTCCTTCCGTAACACCGGCTTTAGGATCAAAGCCAATTGCTGCTAAGCCTAGGCCCAGGACAAGACCGGAAATGGCGGTGCCAATTTTTCCAGGCATAGAACTCAAGGAAAAGAGAAATGCGCTGACATCTTTTCCCTTGGCAACAGTCGTGAATTCTACTACATTACCATATATAGCCATCTCAACCGCCATACAAATACCCATACCTACCTGAGCCGCGGATAAAAGCAAGGCAAACCCTAAGGGGCTCTTTCCGAAAAAGAAGGACAATAGGAGTGCGATACCAAAAACAGCGAGACCAACAATATATGTTTTTTTGCTGCCCAAAAATTTGTTAATAAAAGGAGAGATAAAAGAACCGCCAAAAGTAAATAAGGTACTGAAAGTTAGATAAGTAGCTAACATGCCCTTATCACCAGCGACATAAGCAAAATAATAAGCTGCCAATCCCATAACCGTATACTGGCCTAGTCTTAAACAACTGGCTGCAGCGATTAAAAGCATCATAGGTTTAGTGAAGAAATTCTTAATCATATCCCAAAGGGATGTTTTTTGGGCTATGGATTGCCGGCCGGATGGGACATACATTTCCTTGCCCCGCAGCATAGCTATTACATTGAAATAAGCCAGTGTAATAAGAACTGATATCACAACTGCCATCATGGTATATCCTTTGCTATCACTGCCTAACAATGACGCAAAAAATCCAATAATAACTACATTAGTCACACTGAATGCAATTTTACCTAATGAATTACATTGAGAACGTACTGCCGATAGGCTTACTTTTTGGACAGGATCGTTTGAAAGGACATTTATGGCTCCATTATAAGCTGTAAAACCAATATTATATGTAAATAGAGCCAGAAAATAAAATACTGAGTAGAAAATAAAGGCCGACCTGCCGCGCAACCCTAGATCCGTAAAATGCAAAATATATATGGGCAATGTTATCAATGCGCTAAACATAATCCAAAAAGCAAAACGTCCCATCTTAGGATTGCTTTTCTGCATAATTATACCGATAACAAACAATGATAAGAGATCCAAGCTTCTTGCACTGGTTAAAACGCCTGCTAATGCAATATTAGGAACTCCAATAATGGTGGTCAGGAAGAAGGCAAAATACGTATTCTGCAGATAGGGAGAAAGGTTAGTAAAGAAATTCGTGATTCCGTAGCGAACCGATATTTCATTATAAATCGATGCACCAGCCTTTGTCTCCAATTTGTAAATCCTCCTCTAATTCCGATTAATCATAATTTTTACTTGGATCCCCTTACGGACGCTTGATGCTGAGGTTAAAACCCAGGGCCGCAATGGAGAATACCAGCAGCATTATAAACGTTGAAGTAAACGACCCGGTTTTAGTTACAAAAGAGCCCGCCAGGGTTGCTACAAAAGAGGTTGGAATCAAGAAGGTGTTGGCAATACTGAAATTAAGGGAGAAGTTTTTAGGGCCATAGAACGAACTGATGACCGCCGATGTTATGGTTGGCGCACACCCATAAGAGAGACCGCACAGGCACAGCCCAACCACACACAGTGCGATACTGCTGTTAAGAACTGCAGCCAGGGTAACTGCGGGAGCCGCTATGGTGATCGTGTTGGCGATTAACATAGTTGTGCGTCGCCCGAAGGCGTCAAATAATGCCCCGGATAAAATTCGTCCCAGGCCGTTGCATATCGAAAGAACTCCCACCAAAGTCGTGGCCAGGGCGGCAGCCGCTCCGACAGAAATAGATATATCCTTGGCAGCGCTTATAACGGTATTGCCGATAGCTGCGGAAAGGATGCAATAGAGAAAGAATCTCCAGAATGTTGACCGCCGGGTCATCTCTGCGGCAGTATAATCACGCGGTTCAAAATCTTCGCCCCGCTTGGCCTTGGTCTTGGTTGGCTTGGGGAACTGGGCATCCGCAGGCGCCAGCTTGATAATAAGCCCGGTGACCACAAGAATTGCTCCGATAGCTACAGCCAGTACCACATAGGTGTTTCTCCAGCCAATAGATTGAATCAGACTGCTGGCCACAGTTCCCAAAACCAGCGTACTAGCCCCAAAACCCATCATCAAAGCGCCAGAACAGGTCCCTGCTTTATCGGGAAACCATGACATAGTCCCTGAAATCACGGCATTATAAGCCATTCCTACTCCGCAGCCCGTCAATACACCGTAACTCAAATATAAGACCGTGGTGCTGGCGCCGCTCATACGTGAAGTGAGAAAAAAGCCGAGAAATGTCAAGATGCCGCCGGTGATGATCGGGGCCTTGACGCCCATTCCTCTGGTCATAATACCGGATAGGACCCCGCCGACACAGAAGAAACACATCATGATGGTGAAATTAAGGGCCAGAGCAGCCGGAGTCCAGTGGAATTCGGCGGCCAGGGGGGCTTTTAAAATCGACCACGCGTATATGATTCCAGCAAATAGCATACTGATTACACCGACTACTAGATAGGGCCATCTGGTTACCGTTTTGGTTGCATCCATTTTTCTTTCCTCCCGATTTTACATTACATACAGTTTTACGAAGTGATATAGCGGCGCTTTTTCAGCAAGCCACCACAGTTACAAGGCTTGCTTCCGGGAACCTAATGCCTCTGTTGCTCCTTTGAGAAAAAGCGTATGAATCAGGCCACTGCTCCAGCAGCAGGTTTGAATTCCAAAAGGTTTTAAACATTCGCATCATCACTTCATTATGCCAGAGGCTGTGTTTTTTAATAATCCTATCAACCTCCTTCTGTAACCCGTTTTTATTTGAAGATTGCGACTGTTCAAATTCTCATAATGCCTAACCGGGCAATAACTGGGCGGCTTAAAATATTTAACGCAAACTTCATGCCAAATGGGTGTGCAACTTATGCATGCAAGAAACACTTGGCTATAAAAATAGGCCCAATTCACTAATTGTGAGTGAATCCGGCCATTTTTTTTGGTCGTACCGGTCAACATTCCGCCAAAAGTCGCAGAGATGCTACAGCAGATGTTGCAAAACCGGTACATTGTATCAATTTTGCAGCCATTTCTGGTCTAGTAATTGATTGGTTTGGTTCCAGGGGCAATTCCCAGGCAGAATATAACCAGGGCAATAAGACAGCAAATCATGGCACCCCAGTAAACCAGATAGTAATTGTAGGCGGCGGCAATTACCCCAAAAATTACCGACCCCAGGCCATAACCGATATCGATTGAGGCAAAGAAGGCTGCAGAGGCAGTGCCTCTTCTCTGTGCAGAACAGCGATTAAACATCATGGTATTGATAAGGGGTCCCACCGCCCCCTGAGCCAGGCCAAAGGGGAAAGCGATTGCAAGCAGATACAGCGGCGCGTTTACTAGTGGAATCAGGGCAAAACATAGCGCAAGGCTTATTATGCCGGGAATGATAATTATATTGGCACCCCGCTTATCGGCCACCCTCCCCAGGAACAGCCTGGACAAAAATGTGCCTGCAGCGTTAACGGTAAAGAAGAGACCTATATTGCCGAGACTCCTATCCATGGCAAAAAGAAAAATAAATGAAGTCACACTGCTTAAGGCGACATATAGCAACACAGTCACCAGTGCCGGAAGGAATACGGCGTATTCAAAGCCCAATAAGGTTTTGGGCAGGTTACTCTTGATCGGATCTTCCCCATGGCTTAAATCCCGGGTATCATTCTTATGCTTGTTTTCACAGCTTATAAAGCAGTCGAAAATCATACTCATGAGTGCGACCACTGCGGCCAGGGTAAAGAGCAATCTGAAATTTGCTGCGGCCCCATCCCCGATTATAGAGAGCGCAATTCCCGGGGCCAGGGCCACCGCAATAGTACTGAAAACCGCGATATAACTGATTGCTTCAGCCCTGCGGGTTGAGGGAATTATATCAACCGCCAAGGCGCTGCCTAGAGTGGAATGCATCCCAAATCCGATGCCTTGCAGAACCCGCAGTAATACCAAAACTATAAACACCTCGGCAAAGTTGTACAGCCCACAGGCTATAGCGCATAAGGCCGCCCCCAATATCAATAACTTGGTGCGCCCGATCTTATCGGAAAGAAAGCCTGAAAAGGGACGGATGGCAAAGGCGCCAAAAGTATAAATGGTGGTCATGAGTCCGGCATAAGCAACCGTGCCGGTCAGTTTTTGCGCATAGATGGGCAAGGTTGCATAGAAAAAATAATTGCAGAAGTTTATCCCCAGGGTGGCAAATAATATGAGAATATAATCTTTACTCCACAAGTTTTCTGGTTTGTTGGTGATCATCATTGTTCCTCCCCCGCCCGGCGCCAGGTATAAACCTCATCGTTTAATCAATGCTGCAGCCGGTTAATGATGCGGCAGACCATCCGGCCTGCATTTTTTGACAATTCCTGAACAGTAGACGATAAGAGCCGCCACAGAGCAGACCATGGCCCCCCAATAGAGGCAGGAATAACTGTATGCGGCGATTATTCCAAAAATGATAGAACCGAGACCCAGTCCGATATCGACTGAAGCGAAGAAAGCTGCGGAGGCAGTGCCTCTTCTCTGGGGTGAACAACGCTCGAACATCATGGTATTCATGACAGGTACTACAGCACCCTGAGCCAGCCCTGACAAAAATGCGATCAAAAGCAGCTGCGGGGACGTATTTACTAATGGTATCAGGGCAAAGCTGATAGCCAGGCCAAGAATTCCCGGAATCACAATGACGTCGGCCCCTCGCCTGTCGGCCACTTTCCCCAGCGACAATCTTGATAAGACGGTACCTATTGCATTGAAGGTAAAGAAGAAACCGACATGGCCCAGCCCCCGGTCCAGCGCAAAAAGAAAAATAAACGAAGTCACACTGCTTAAGGCGACATAGAGCAGGATATTTACCAGTACAGGCAGGAATACGGCATACTCAAAACCCAGGAAGGTTTTGGGCAGGTTATGATCACCTTCCGCAGGCTTTTCTGTCGGGGTCATACCCCTGAACCCTTCCTTATTGTGGTTTTTTTCATAGGTAATAAAGCAATCCAGAATCATACTTGCAAAAGAGACTATGACGGCGAGAATAAACAATAATCTGAACCGGTCCAGGGCGCCGTCCCCGATAATGAAAAGCGCGATGCCGGGGGCTATGGCAGCAGCAACCGCACCATAAAGCCCAAAATAACCTATCCCTTCCGCCATTCGGGATTTGGGGATCACATCAGCCGCAACCGCGCCGCCCAGGGTGGAATGCATACCAAAGCCGATGCCATGCAAGACCCGTATCAGCATCAGCACCATTAAGCCATCTGCATAATTGTACAGAAAGCAGGCTGCACAGCATATGGCCGCTCCTAACACCAATAGTCTGGATCGCCCGTATTTATCGGAAAGGATGCCGCTCAAAGGACGCACCGCCAAAGCGGCATAAACATATATGGTGGTCACAAGGCCGGCATAAACAGTGGTTCCGGTCAGTTTTTGGGCGTAAATCGGCAAGGTGGAGAAGAAAAAATAATTACAGAAACTGATGCCTAGAGAGGCCATCACTACGATAATATAGTCTCTGCTCCAGATTTTTTCAGACTGAGCGGCCATATCTCACTTTTATCCGTCTGTCCTTATTTACAGGCCAGAATCTGCTTTCTAAAGAAATTAGAACGTGATTTAGCTTAGGGGTACTTTACTTTTATAAAGCAAAGTTCATGCCAATCCGTTTAATATCATCAAAAAAGCCGAGGACCCAATCCATCCAGGCGATGAATTAGGTCCTCAGAAGGTCTAGACCAGAGTATAAGCAATGCAACTATTATCAGAGGAAGTTATTTATTGATTTTTTCCCTAATCTTGCGGTATAGCAGAGTACGGTGAATTCCCAATCTTTTGGCAGCTTCACATACGCGTCCGTTGCTTTCCGCCAATACGGTCTCTATATATTCAGCTTCGACTCTATCCATGAAATTTTTCAAAGTCTCCCGGGAGGTTATTTCCGGCAAATACTTGACCGGCTCTGCAACCCTGTCGCCATTCGTGGATAAACCTACTTCGAAATGCAGTTCGTCGTCGACTGATGTTATAGCCAGTCTTTCAATCACATTCCTCAATTCCCGGACATTTCCGGGCCAATCATATTCATAAAATGCTTCTATAGTTTCTCTGGTCAGTTTCTTGCTGAAATTATATTTGGCGTTTATCCCGTTTAAGAATTTTTTGGACAGCGCAAGAATATCTTCCGGCCTTTCTCTGAGCGACGGAACTGTGATAGGTATAACACTGAGACGGTAATATACGTCAGCCCTGAATTGCTTGTTGGCTATCATCTCCCGCAAGTTTTTGTTGGTGGCAGAAATCAATCGCACATCGGTGTGCTTGATGGTCGTGCCGCCTACATGTTTTATCTCGCCGCTCTCCAATACCCTCAAGAGCTTGGACTGCATAGATAAAGGCAAATCCGCAATTTCGTCCAGAAATAAAGTGCCTTTGTCGGCCATTTCAAATAATCCTGGTTTTCCTTTGGGATTCGCACCGGTAAAAGCGCCTTTTTCATAGCCAAAAAACTCGGCTTCCAGTAAGTCATGAGGAATCGCGGCACAATTCACCGGGATGAAGGGCTCATTGGCCCTGCTGCTGTGGCGATGTATATAACGGGCTAATACCTCTTTGCCTGTCCCGGATTCTCCTGTAATCATAACCGCGCTGTCCGTTTTGGCTATGGTGTTGCACATTTTGACTATTTTTTTCATTACCGGGCTTTCCGCAATCGGCACATGAGCGAAAGTATCGCCAGAACTCAAATATTCCATAGAAGCCTTGAATCTGGCATTAGCAGGTTTCTCCGGCTTAATGCTGGAAAAATATTTGTCAATAAGCTTTTTATCCAAAGCTACATCAACGACTAAGGCAATCTCGCCATTTTCGTCCATAAGAGGGGTGGCAATAACAGTCTGTTCTTCTCCGTACCGGGATTTAACTGTTCCAACCAATCCTTCCTTGGTTTCAATTACTTTTAAACAGGGGGACCACTGGTATATTCCGCCCACCTCGTTCATTTCCCTGATATTAAAGCCCACAAAATTTCCGACTTCGACTCCCACAAAAGTCATAAGCACATTGCCTTCATGATCCATAATAGAAATGGAATTAGTCTGCTCTTTGACGATCCGTTCTATGTCCGATGCGGCAAGTTCATCCAGCGTCAAATCTTCGTAGCCGTTTTTCTGTGCAGCAACCATCTCTTTTACCTCCCACTCTATTTCACCGAAAGGTTTCGCTTTCATGTTGAAGCACATCGTCGCATTAAAACCGCTGGTATTATAAAATTAAGAATTGTGGCATCGCAGCCATTATATTGTGAATACTATTACTATCACCTATATCATTCTATCATGACAAATTCTTTGATAATAAGACTTATTTTTTGGCTTATTACTATAGATTATCTTTTCATTTCCCTATTTTAGCAATTATTGCGCTAAACATGGCGGCATTATATTGGTACCGCCGGGCTTACAGCGACCAAGCCGCCCCATCCCTGAATAAGATGGGGACGGCTGCAGCCGCCTCTGCCCGCATAACGAAGGGCAACTATTCAGCGATAATGGTTTGGACATCCCGCATCTTTTTTATATATTCCTCGCTATATCCCAGTTCTTTAAGGATTGCGGCGGTATCCTGACCCAAGCGGGGGGCTTTGTTGACCGGGGGCAGCCCGGCTTCCTGGAATTGCACAGGTGGTCTGACCAGGGTTCTGGTGCCGCTTTCATATTCCAGTTCCGTAAAGTAATCATTTGCCCATGCCTGAGGGTCTTGCAGGACTTCACGCCATACCTGGGCTATGGCATAAGGCTGGTCGGCTTCAGTCATTATGGCGGCCACTTCAGCAGAGGTCAACTCCGCGAACCGGGCTGCGATAGCATCACACAGATCCCCCATGTAGGGACCCTTTTTAAGGTTTTCAACATTGCTGAAGCGTTCATCATTGAGCCACCCGGGATTCATGGCTTTAGCAAACGGGGTCCATTGCAGATCGTAATTGGGCATACTGATCTCTACCCAACGCCCATCTTTGGTCTGGTACGAACCGATCAAAGGATTGGGGTTTTCGCGGCGTGAAATCGGGTAAGTGATCAAGCCGTACTGAGCGGTCTGCATCATGGTGGCCTGCAGGAAAATCGCAGCGCCCAAGAGGCTTACGCTTACTTTATCGCCTTTACCGGTTTTAGCCGCACGATATAGAGCAGCCATGACGCCGGCAGCCATGCACATGCCTACCACGCGGTCGCCCATACTGGGGATCAAGTTCATGGGGGCCCCATCCTTGTCATACAGACTGCCTAATAATCCGGACCTGGTCCAGAAGGCAGTGAAATCATAGCCGGGAAGATCCTTATCAGGCCCTTTTTCTCCATAACCGGTAGCTGCACCATAAACCAGTTTGGGGAACTTTTCCTTCAGGGTTTCATAATCCAATCCCAACCTTTTCAGGGCTTGGGGACGCCAATTGGTGATGAAAATATCAGCTTGAGCCAGAAGTTCCATAAGAACGTGATAACAATCCGGATTCTTCAGGTTCATTGACAGGCCTCTTTTGTTGCCGTTTTCAATTTCGAAAGTGAGATTCTCACCGGGCAAATCGGTGGGACGTCCTTCCGTTAAACCTGCTCCCGGAAATCTGGTGCCATCACCACGAAGATCTTCTATCTTTATCACTTCGGCGCCCTGATCCGCCAAAAACCTACCACAGCTGGCAGCCGTGATAAAAATCGCCAGTTCAACCACTTTTACCCCAGCTAATGGTCTGTCATTCTCCATAGTCATTCTCCTTTTTCGAATAGTTAATAGAAAACTACTTGCTTCCGTTGAGATTTAACCGGGACGGATAGTGCAAGTTTCCTGGGAACTCCTGATTAAATCCCAACGGAGCAACTATATAGAAAGGGGTTCGATAGCCATGCTATGCCCGGCTCTCCCGTTCCGGCACATTGGCTCAGGATACATATTTATTGGCTGAACTTATTGCTCCGGCCACTTCCTGCCTCAAGGCTATGGTATTCTGCGGCGTATACTGCAATAAAGTGCCTAGATCACTGTACAGTTCGGCCAGTCGTTCACCGTCAGCAATCGCAGCCATTATCTCTTTAGCCCGATTAAAAACATGGTCTATATTCGAATAAATAAAGATATCGGCCATGTTTATTTTCAACTGGGCACTGTCCTTGCCGTCTCGCGCCAACGCCTTCCGGGCGCGCAAGAGGGCGCTTTCCATTACAAATGCGGACATGATGATATCGGCTAGTTTGCCGACAATCTCTTCATGCTGTGCAATTTTCTTACCGTACTTCTCCAGCAGCGCCCCCAGTGTGAATAGGGCTATATCCTTGCAGGCCTGAACTAAATCGCCGGCATCATTGCGGAAGGAAATGCCTGCAGCCATTTGAGCCTGCAGATTGGCAATGGCTTCTTTAAGAGGAATCTGCCCGCTTAGGCCCCGGCGAATCAATGTATTGGTGATAACCGTGCGGTTGATTTCATTGGTGCCTTCGAAAATCCGGTATACCCGGCTATCCCGGTACAACCTCTCAATTGGATATTCAGAAATATAACCATAGCCTCCGTGGATCTGCACGCCTTCATCAGTCACCTGTCCCAGGCCTTCGGTCGTAAAGACTTTATTAAGTGAGCATTCCACCGCATACTCATCAAAACATGCGGCAACAACCCGTCCTCCGTCCGGGCCGGAGACATCCATGCTATGCACTTTGTTTTCCAAAAGGCCTGCGGTGCGGTAGACTGTGGATTCCATGGCATAAATCTTGGCAGCCATGTCGGCCAACTTTTCTTTTATCAGACCAAACTCTGCGATGGGCTGGTTAAACTGCCGGCGTTCATTGGCATATTCCACCGAAACATCCAGGGCATATTTGGCAAATCCAATGGTATTGGCAGCCATTTTGAAGCGTCCATTATTAAGGGCGTTAAAAGCCACCAAATGGCCCTTGCCGATTTCGCCCAATACGTTTTCCAGCGGAACTTTTACGTCGTCGAAATATACGGAACGGGTGGATGAGCCTTTTATTCCCATCTTGTGTTCTTCCGGGCTGGTAGAGACCCCCTCAGCATGCGCATCCACAATAAAGGCAGTGAATTTATCTCCATCAATTTTGGCAAAGGTGATAAATACGTCCGCTATACCTGCATTGGTGATAAATTGTTTAGCTCCATTCAAGACATAATGTTTGCCATCCTCACTTAAGACGGCCTTTGTTTTGGCGCTCAATGCATCCGATCCTGCTCCCGGTTCAGTCAACGCATAAGCCGTCACCAGTTCTCCAGTTACGAATTCGGGCAAGTATTGGAGCTTTTGTTCATGGGTTCCGAAAAAGACCAGCGGAACAATACCAATACTGGTCTGTCCGCCATGGGTCTGGATAAAGGAGCCGCCTTTGCCGATGCACTCGGCAATAATGCATGAGCTGACTTTATCCAGATCATATCCGCCGTATTCTTCCGGAACATCCGCACCCAGGAGTCCCAGCTCTCCCGATGCCAGGAGAAGCTCTTTATTGAGACCTTCTTTTTTGGCCTCCAGGTCGTTCATAACCGGCAGCACTTTGTCATTGACAAAACCTATAGCGGTCCGGTAAATCATGTGATGCTCTTGGCTAAAGTCTTCCACGGTAAAGATGCTGCCTGGATCAGTTTGTTCCAGAAGAAAATCTCCACCTTTAGGCAGATTGTTCAATTTATTTCACCTCACATTACTTTTTCGATTGACCAAACCTATTTACCATTAGAGCAAAGCCTTCAACCAGCTTTATCAACCTTGAAAATGTTCAGGCAAGTCAATCTATAGGTCCGTTTCCTTGAAAACGATTTCATGGTGCTGCTTAAAAGCCACAGTCCTCCCTTCTCTCGCTCCATCATGGCTTGCATTTATTATTAATAGAGCAAAAAACATGCCAAAGAAGTGGCTCACAAAATTTAAATAATAATAGCCTGTATCGAAACAACATCTATACGATACAGGCTTAAGGCAATACAATCATGTGCATTCTTATATATTTCTACATATTTCTGCAATTGTAGCTGGTTCGCTACGCGCTTTGTATCATTAATAATAACTTGTAGCCGGTTTGCTACATCCCAATTCCGGGTTTTCGGAATTTAAATGGGATATGTTTCACGCCCCACTATTTGGCCTGGTCTTGCACCACCTGGCATATCCCGGGGAAGGTTTGAACGTTTAAGAAAAAACCGGTTCTGATTATCAGAGCCGGCATGGGGGAGGGAATAAAGCATTATCTTGAAAAATCGGCCGGTCCCGGGCAGGGGAGTGGGGGGGACCTCTTCCCGGGCCGTGCCTATTAAACGGAATACCGTATATATAATCATAATTTGCAATTTCCGTACCAATTTCTTATTCAGTTTCCGAGTGTGAAGATTTGACCTTATCTCAGGACTGTCGTCTATCTATACCCGATGAATTCACAGTACCATTAAGCAAAATATGAGGGGCGCGCCACGGCAGGGAGAACTCCTGGTTCGCAACGGTGGGGGCGTGGTTTTCAGCAGCCCTCTCCAGTCGTCTTATTTGTCTCTCCGAAGACATCGCAGCCTTCCAGGATGTCATTAAGGACTTACGGCGGATAGCCGGGAAACGAAGATTTAGGCTATATGGCATTAAATAAACCGTGAATGGAATATCTATATTGAAAGGGGTCTTTCTATAGACAGGTTTTAAGCGGTGGAGGGTTGATATTGGATATCGTATCTGTTTTTCAGTTAGCCGCCGGGGTATTCTGGTCCGTAACCTATGTGCTGATAATCTTCAAGGGATTCCGCGACAAAACCCCGGGTATGCCTATGATAGCAATGTGCGCTAATCTGTGCTGGGAATTCATCTTCTCCTTTATTTATCCCCACGGGGGGCTGCAGGGCAGGTTGGATATGATCTGGCTGGCCCTGGATATGGTGCTGCTGATGCAGTATGTCAAGTATGGCCGGGATGAATTCGCCCGATCGCTGCCGGTTGAATATTTCTATCCTACCCTGCTGTTGGCTTTAGGGCTGAGCTTTGCCATAATATCTGCCTCAGTGCCGGAATTTAACGATCCCCTTGGCAAATACGCGGCCTTTGCTCAGAACCTCATGATGTCGATACTGTTCATCTCCATGTTGAGGAAACGCGGCAGCACCAGGGGGCAGTCCGTCTACATCGCCCTGTTTAAAATGATCGGCAGCCTCATTCCCGCGGTCGGCTTCTTCCTCTATTTGAGATCGGACCTGGTAACCGCACTTACCGCCGCAACCCTGCTGTTCGATCTGATCTATTTCTGTATGATATTCAAACAACAGCGGATAGAGATGCAGCAGCCGAAAAGCATTGCTATATGCGGGTGAGGAAGCGAGCCTGGGCACGATAATAATTCGCATCAGATGCTACGAAGAGAAATGTCAGATTGAAGCCCCTTCGCCGGTACAGATGATTAAGGCCCCGAGTTGCCCTGGTCTGTAGCCACTATCTCGAACAGCTCTTCATCACTGATTACCTTAAAGCTTTCCCGGTTTAGGGACTGCTTCGCCGTCACCCTGAGGCTGAGTGCCGGAGTTTCCCATATGCTTTGCGCCGGACCACCTGGCGTCGTAAATATGAACCGGGCCGGATTGGCCAGACGCGCCCGGCTTAATCCCTGCAGAGTATCGGCCAGGCAAGTCGAACCGCTGACTTGCAGGAACACCTGGGGCAGGGTTATTTGTCCCAGATATTCATCGGCGATCAAGGCCATGCGCACCGCCATATACAGGTCGTCACACTCCTCCTGATGATGGGTCAGAGCTTGTTTTAAAAATATATCGCGGCGCATCGAGAGCTCATAAGGCCGAATATACGGTGTTGCCGGAGAGAAAACAATGTCCTGTTCGTAATAGGGTTTGATATCCAGAACCGGAGTGCCATCGATAGCATCCAGGTTGGTGACTTTTAGCACATTGCCATCAACCGCTTGCAGACGAACCAGACTCAATCCTATGGGGTTGGGTCGATTGGGCGAGCGCAGGCTAAATACCCCGTATTGAGGCAGATAAGGATTGACCCGGGCCGGCACCGAAACCAGACTTTCCCGGTTTGACAGGTGAAACCAGCTTAAAATCCACAGGTGTGAATTGGTTTCTATTTTGCATAGAGCCTGGCTGTACCGGGGGTCCACCACTATCTCGGCCGGCTTGCCCGGTATGGGGACATCACTGGTATCCTTAGTTGGGGAGCGCACGATCCCGATAGGCTGAAGATTTATACCTGTCTCACACACAGCATCCACATCCCTTCCACTTTATGTCCGGATATTCATATCTAATCGTTGCCGCGCCGCCGGGTCCCGGGGATCGGTCGTGAAGGGCGCAATAATTCATGGGTTTTAACCTCAAAAATCCCATCCCTGGTGAGACGGATAGCAGGCAGATGGGTGGATGACAGGAACTGCAAAGTATAGAAAAGATCGTGATGGGGATAGCCTGCTGCCACTAATACTTTCTCAATCTGTTCGGCGGCCTCGATAACATGACCCATGGGCCTCGAACTCATACTGCCGCCCAGGGGCAGGGCAATTTCGGCGGCAATTCCCCGTGCCTGAACAACCACTATACCGCCACCCAACTCCAGGGCGCGGTGCAAGGCCTGCAACATAGCAGGAGGGTCTTGCCCTAAAACCAGTATATCGAAGGAGGTAGTGTAGGTGGTGGCCATACCATCCAATTTATTTGCAAATCCTTTAACAATACCGTGAGTGACCAGACGATAATCGCGGCTGATCAACGCAGCATAACACAGCCCCCGGCCTTTTTCGATATGCAATTTGTCACCCAACGATTTTATCTCTTCTCCCAGCACATAGTCACAACGCATGGTTATGACCGGGTCGATTAATTGTATGACGGGAAAAGCGGTCTCACCGTTGAATTTCGGTTGAAATTCGATACTATTTAAATCTACCGAAGGTTCCTCCAGGATCCTGATCCCCAGGCCATTCCAATCCAGTCGTACAGTGTCATGATACCTGATCAATGTTGATCCCTTCCTTTCCACCGCCAGCTTACCATCGGCAAAGACCATGCCGGGAGTAGGATCATCAAGACTCTCCAACACCAGGATATCCGCTATGCGGCCCGGGGCCAGGCCGCCGGTTTCATCATCAAGGCCCAGATATACAGCGGGATTTCTGGTCATCATCTGATAAGCCGTGATTGGGGGCACACCATTTTCTATAGCAATTCTAATCAAGTGATCGTTGAAGCCATGCCTCAGGAAGGTGGTTTTGGGTGCATCAGTAGTCATCATCATTCTTTCCCAGGCCAGGTTTTCGTATTTCAACAGCCCCTTTAATATATCCGGGAGGTCAGGCCGGAGTGAGGAATTTCGCAGCGAGGCATACATTCCCATGCGCAAGCGCAGCATTGCATCCTCTGCGGTTATGGATTCATGGCAAGCGGTTACCCCCGCCGCCGCCAGGGGGTTTAAAGTCCTTTCCGATGCTCCGGGCGCATGGCCTTCAGCCTTTTTCCCCAGTGAAACGGCCTCCAGCAGCCACTGCTGCATCTTGTCGCTGCCCCCGATCAAGGCGGGCCAATTGGTTAACTCCCCTACCTGTACGAAGCTCTGGTGTTGAATCAAGCGGCTTACTGCTTCCGGAGTAAATTGCGCCGCTTCCTGTTCATCGAAAGTTTGTGAATCCAGCCGCGCGCTCCACAGCATTTTATGGGGATGCCGACAAATAGCCTCCACCATTTCTATGATAGTATCGGGGGATATAAGATTCATAAAAAATAGATTGTCGTTAACCGAACATGTGGTTCCCCAGCAGAGCACTTCATCAGCAAAGGCCACCGGGTGGTGCAATATAAAAGGATGGGCGTGCGGTTCTATGTAACCCGGCGCCAGCACCCGGCCCTCAAGGTCGATGACAGAGGTGGAATCTCCCCTCATGCAGTCTGAGGAACCCAGGTAAGCGATCCTCTGCCCTTTTACAGCCAGGTTGGCCTCGACCAGCCGGCCATTATATACGTCCAGGATCTGCCCTCCGGCAAATAAATAATCGGCCGGTTCCAGTCCCCTGGAGACCGCAATCAGACTCCTCATTATGTCAAGATTCCAAGGTCTTAGTTTTCCTCTGGTCATTACTATAAGTCTCCGCTGGTATGTCTGCGTAGAATTTGTGATTAACTCCGGCTATGAATTATTTTAACATAAACTCTATCGCTCAGGGCCACGGCTGTTATACCATCGTGATGGGTTATACTAGGGTCAAGGAAGTGATAATAGTGGCGCAGAGTTTTACCGCAATCGTTAAAAAGCATGAGGGCATTAACGGCGCATACGTGGAAATACCGTTTGATGTGGAAGAAGTGTTTGGAGCCAAAAGGGTAAAAGTTAAAGCCAGGTTCGACGGCGTTGAATACAGGGGGTCAATTGTGAGAATGGGAGGCTGCTACTGGATAGGACTGACCCAGGAGCTGCGAAAAACCATCGCCAAAAACCCGGGCGATTCTGTCCAGGTAGAAATCGAAAAAGACGAAGACGAGAGGGTGGTAGAGCTGCCCCCGGATTTTGCGCAGGTTTTAAAAAAAAGCCAGCCGGCCAGGAGTTTCTTTGAGCAGCTTTCCTACACTCACCAGAAAGACTACGTGCAGTGGATAAACAGCGCCAAACGGCCTGCAACCAGGACCGCCCGCATTGAGAAAGCCTTGTCTATGCTGCAGGCCGGAAAGAAATCAAGATAGACCATTTAGGTTAATAACCGGCTTCTTTTATGCTATTCAAATATACGCGCTTCAACCGCATTGGGGCATTGGCCGGCGGGGTGCAGAATATTGAAAGCCGGTCCTTCAACAACCTCGCCTGTATAATTGAATCTGGAACCATGGCATGGACAATCCCAGGTCTGTTCAGCATCGTTCCAGTTGAGCTCACAGCCTAAATGCGTACAGGTGATATCGACAATATGAAGCTCGCCATTATCATCCCGGAAAGCGCCATACTTTTCCCCGTCGATTTGAATGGCCCTGCCTTCCCCATTGGAAAGCTCAACCCCTTCAGGGAGCCGGCTTATCTTCCCTGCTGCCAGGTTTTTGCCTACATTAAGGTTCAGCCCCACAAAGGTTTTCGCCGCGGTCAGGTTGAACCGGGAGGGATTGTAGACCTGTGCCCAGGGACTGTCCCCTCTCGTAATCAAATCTCTTAAAACCATGGCAGATGCGGTACCATTGGAGATGCCCCACTTGCCGAAACCGGTCGCAACGTAAATATGGGGGCTTTTAGAGGTGAGATGGCCCACATAAGGAATGCCGTCCAGGGTTCTATAATCCTGAGTCGACCAGCGGTACAACACTTCCTTGACATCAAAGTTCCCATGCGCGAAATCCAGCAGATTTTGATAATGAGCGTTCATATTCCGCCCCGAGCCGGCTTGATGGCTTTCCCCGGCCACCAGGATCAGCTCCCCGTCCTCATATGATTGGGAACGAAGTGAACGGGAGGGGCTTTCCGCGTTGATAAACATCCCTTCAGGCAGGGTCTCCTGGGCCCTTATGGCTATTATATAGGCCCGCAGCGGATTCAGCTTGGTAAAGTACAGGCCCCCGCCGTCGAAAAAGGGGAAATGTGAAGCGATTATAATCTTGGCGGCCGTGACCTTTTGGCCCTGGCGGGTGATTACTGCCAGGGAATCCTCGTCAATTCCCACCGCGGTAGTTCTTTCCAGAATGTGACTGTCCTGGCCGGGTATTTGCCGGGCCAGGCTTTTCAGATATTTCAGAGGGTGGAATTGGGCCTGATCATCAAACCGCAAAGCTGCCCGGACAGAAAAGGGCAAAGGGCTGTGATCCATACAGCTCGCCTTGATGCCTAGACTGCAGGCTGCCTGAGCCTCATCCTCCAGATCCTTCATATACTTATCGGATTGAGCAAATACATAGGCCGGCCGCCAGGAAAAATCACAATCGATATTGTTTTCGGCAGCAGTGCTGGCGATGAGATGAATGGCGCTCTCATTGGCATCAGCGTATTGCTGAGCCAGTTCTTGACCTACCTGTTGTTTTAATCTGGCATATATCAGGGCATGTTGTGAAGTTATTTTGGCGGTGGTATGTCCGGTGGTGCCTTGCAGAATTCGATCCGCTTCAATGACCGCCACTTTCATGCCCTGTTTTTTCAACAGATAAGCGGTTGTGATACCGACGATACCGCCGCCGACTATGGCCACATCCACCTCAAGATCTTCTTTTATCTCCGGATAGCCGGTGGCTGGAGTTGAAGCCATCCAGAATGAGCTGGGGCCATCTTGCATAATAACACCTCTCGCATATTTTGATGCTATTAGCTTGCTGCAATCAAGGGCATTTATACCAGCAATTTCTTCTGGAAGGATGAGTCACGGGGACGGCAGACTGTGGAGGGAGTTACGGGGATTCCTCCGTGACTCCTTTGAGATTAAAAAGAGGCCATCCCTTAACGGGATGGCCTCCTGGCTCGCTTGAAATCATTCGGCAGTCATTGCGGCCATAACTTCAGCCATGGTCTTGGCTCCGCTCACATCCGGCACCTCAAATTCTACGCCATAGTCATAGATTTGATAGACGGCCTGTTGTTTTGATTTGATTTGCATCGAAGTGGCTGGAGTGCCGGTTTCTTCATTAGCAGGTATATCCAAAGTCATGTTCATATCCATATCCATATCCATGGAAACCATGAGATAGGTTTCATAGTCGAAAACCATGTCATAGCTCATATCAGCTTTGAAGTTCTTCAAAACCTGGTCCAGGATTGCCTGAAGCTCGGTGTCATTCGCTTCTGCGCCGCTCGCCTTGAACAACCCGGTTTGCTCGATAACGGAGTTGAGGTATTTACCCAGGGCTTCTTCGCTCATGGCAACATGAATGACTCCATAGTTTTTGCCCTCAACCACCTTATCAGCCTCGTAGTTGACAACCGCGCCGAATTCTTTCATCTGCAGGACTGATTGAACCGGATCCTGGCTGCCGTACTGCTCCATCAGCCGGTTAAGATCCAGGCCTTCCATTTCCATCTTGACCCAGCCCTCGTATCCGGGCATGGTCATAAACATACCTTCGTCGTTCAGCACCACTTCACTGACCAGTGCTTCCGGGGGAACTGCTTCATCTGTGCCGGTAATATTGTCAACCTTCATACTGGTTGACACATAGCCCAAAAGGGGTTTCTCCTGAACGGAAGCATTGACTTGACCGGACATATCCACGTTTTGAGTCTGCCCGTCAGCGGTCATCTCCATCTGCATGGTGGTGTCGGCCTTCATTTTATAGCGGCCTTCACTGGTCATAGCCTGGGTAATTTTGCCCAGCATTTGCTCTGCGGTTAAACCCGCTTTCAGAACTGGCGTGGTGACTGAAATTTCGTTTTTGCCGGCATCCCAGCCGACTTGGGCGCCCAAGCTCTCCAGGACAAAACGCAGGGGCACCATGGTGTCCTGATCAACCAGCTGCGGCGCCAAAGGCATGGCCTTCTCCTGGCCGTTCAATACTGCCGCTTTGCTGCCCAGCTTCATTACCAGCGTTGCATCGTCCAGGCCAATAGTGATGGTCTCGTTTTCAACCGTGGTCTCAACCGGCAGGGCTTCTTCAATAAAAGTCAGCGGCACAGCAGTGCTTCCGTCGTAAACGGTAAATGGACCGTTATAGTCCTGTCCATTCAGTTTAAGCACAAAGCCAGGTTCCGCTGCTGCCGGAACTACCGAAAGCGCGATCAACAACACGGCCATAGCCAGAATTAAGGTTTTACGCATAAAAACACCCTCCTTTAACAAAAAAACACAACTAAAACCCCAGCCAAAAAATAGCCCTATTAATTAGGACGCTAAAAGCCCTGAAAACTTTCCTGATTTACTTGAAAAAATTCTTTTAGGCTTCGCGAAAAATTGGATCTCCCCACACAATATTCCATTTGGCCCTCCCCGGTTAGGAAGATTAGACTATAAAGCAGGTTCAGTTACGGATGACACCTGAGATTTTGAGCCTTGATCCATATCATGTTTAAAATAAAAAAGTCCGGAATGCTGCTGTCCAGTACGGCTAACGCAGCACCTGTACCGCCAATTCAGCGAAATGCGACAGCGGCTCGGGGTAGATGCCGATTAAAAGCGTGCCGGCCAGACAGACTAGAAGAGCCAGCCGTGCCATAACCGGAACCGCCAGGGTTTCGCCGCCGTCATTGCTGCCAATGTACATGACCCGGGATACATTCAAGTAATAATACACTGACACCATGCTCATAATCAGTCCCACAAAAGCCAGCCATATATAACCCGACTGTATTGCACCTGAAAAAAGATAAAATTTACCGGCAAATCCGGCCATCGGGGGTATGCCGGCCAGGGACAGCATGCAAACCGTCATAACAGCGGCCAGCATCGGGGCCCTTTTGGCCAGGCCGCTGAAGGCCTCCATATCCGAACTGCCGCTTTGCGTCTCCACCAGGGTGGTCACGGCAAAAGCCCCTACATTAGAAAACACATAAAGCATGGCATAGAATAAGACCCCTTTGAAGCCATACACATTGGCGGCCGATAGGCCCACCAGGATGTATCCGGCCTGAGCGATACTGGAATAAGCCAAGAGCCGTTTCACATTGCTCTGTGCCAGAGCTATCAGGTTGCCGGCAACTATAGTAACCGCAGCCAGAACAGCCAGGAGCAAGGTCCAGTTAAAATGCTCCACCGGCAAAGCCAGGAGAAGGACGCGCAAGAGGGCGGCAAAAGCTGCTGCCTTGGAGCCGACCGCCAGATAGGCGGTTACCGGAGTGGGCGAGCCCTGATAGATGTCCGGGGCCCACATATGAAAAGGCACCAGGGCGATCTTAAAGCCAAAACCTGCGATCAGCATGATAATTCCAGCAATCAAGACCGGCTGGGTGGTGGGCAGCGGCTGCAAAGCCCTGTAAATCTGGTCGAATACAGTGGAGCCGCTGGAAGCATAAATCAGGCTCATGCCGAAAAGCAGTACCGCTGATGACAAGGCCCCCAGGATCAGGTATTTTAATCCCGCCTCAGCGGAAAGCCCATCGTTCAACAGATAGGCACTCAGAATATAGAAGCTGATGGTCATCAGTTCCAGGCCAACATATAGAGTTATCAGATCCCCGGATGATGCCATCACCATCATGCCCAGAGTAGCGAAAAGCATAAAGCTGAACCATTCACTCTGCCGCAGACCAAACAAATCGGTGTATCGGCCCGCCATGGCAAAAATCAGCACCGCCGCACTCAAAAAGAGCACTTTAAAGAAGTTACTGTAGCTGTCTACCTGATAAACACCTTCAAAAAATACGGCCTCCTGGTTGAACTGCCAGATCACCACTGCCAGTGTTGCCAGGACTCCACAGATGGACAGCAATCCGGCCGCCTTGGGGCCGCGTCCGGGCAGAACCAGACCAGCCATAAGAATCAATATGCCCAGGAGAGCCACCAGGATTTCTGGAGCCAGCAATTGATAAGGCATTATAAGCTCCCTCCCATCTGTGTCAGGTTGATCTGGGCCAGGAGCTGGCCCATGCCGCTGTTAATCAGATCCATGAGTGTAAAGGGCAGGATGCCCCCCACGATGATGGCTCCTCCCAGTACGATTAGAGGCACCATCTCTACACCTTTCAGATCCTCCAGGTGATCCCACCGCTCTTTGCGGGGGCCGAACAAAACATCCCCTAATGTGCGCAGGATATATACGGCGGTAAGGACGATCCCGGAGACGGCAATCACCGTCAGGATGCGGTACTCTTGAAAGGCGCCCACGAAGATGGTGAACTCGCCGATAAAATTCACCAGCCCGGGCAGTCCTAGTGAGGCCAGCCCGGCCAGCATAAGTCCGGTGGCCAAACGGGGCATCTGGTGGGCCAAGCCGCCGAAATCGGTCACATCCCGGGTATGGCTCTTATGATAGAGGCTGCCGATCATGGCGAAGAACAGGGCCGCCATTACCCCATGGGCGTACATCATCATGACGGCGCCGTTTAAGCTGATCAGGTTGAGGGCAGCGAAGCCGATCAACACATAGCCCATATGGCTGACCGAGGAGTAGCCCACAATATACTTTAAATCCTTCTGGCTCAGGCAGATAAAGGCGGCATAAACCACATTGCCGATGGCCAGAACCGCTATGATGGGAGCAATGTACTTGGCTCCCAGGGGCAGTATAAAAAGGCCGATGCGGATCAGGCCGTAGCCGCCGATCTTCTTTAAAACCCCGGCATGAATCATGCTGACGGCTGTCGGCGCTCCGGCGTAGCCGTCCGGAGACCAGGCGTGAAACGGAAACATCGACAACAAGGTGCCAAAGCCCAGAGCCATCAGAGAAAAGACGAATACCTGGAACCAGACCGGATAATCCACGGCGGCCAGGGTGCTGATATCCATGGTGGGATAGCCCAGGATGGCCTGTGATTTGATGAACAGGGCTATCAAGCCCACCAGTAGAAAGGCGCTGCCGATCAAGAGATAAATGGTCAGCTTCATCCCGGCGTATTCCTTGGTGACCCGTTTCGAAGATCCAAACATAATTACCAGGAGGTATATAGGTATGACCACCACCTCATAAAAGAGGAAGAAGATAAACAGGTCGGTAGTGACAAAAGTTCCCATAACCCCGGTTATAAGCAGCAGCAAGAGGGCAAAGAATTCCTTGACCCGCTCCTCAATCTGCCAGCTGGCATAAACCGCGCTGAACCCGATCAAGGTGGTCAGGAGCAGCAGCGGGATGCTGATGCCGTCAACCCCCAGGGCGTAAGACACTCCCAGATCCTTTACCCAGGGAATGCTTTCCACGAACTGCATGCCCCCCCGGCTACGGTCAAAACCGAAAAACACCAAGAGGGACAGCAGCAAGCTGATAAAAGAGCTGGCCGCTGCAACATACTTGATGGTCGACTTTTTACCCGCGGGCAGAAGCATAATCCAGGCAGCCCCGAATACGGGAATCAAAAGTGTCGCCGTTAATATCGGAAATGAATGCATGTCATGCTACCTCCTCAAGCCAGGGCCGTATAGACGGCCAACAGGGCGCTGATTAGAATCACTACCACCCCGGCAAACAGGTAGAGCGCATAGGTTTGAACCTGTCCATCCTCGGTGTAGCGGAGAGTCCTCCCGGTCCACCCGGTCAAGTAGGCCAGGCCGTTTACCGCTCCGTTTACAATTCTCAAGTCCACCCACTCCAGGATCCGGGCGGTGCCATCGATAAAGACCGCGATCAAGCGGGCATAGAGTTCATCGATATAGTATTTGTGGTATAACACCTGATAGATTCCGGCCCAGCGCTGGCGCAAGCTTTCATGGGAAATGGCCTGCTTCTGGTAGATCATCCAGGCCAGGAATATGCCGGTGATGGCCAGGAGGGAGGAAATCACCATTACGCTGATATTGGCCTCATGATGCGCCACACCCGGGGCGGTAATATAGTGGCCGAAAACGTTGCCCATCAAAGGCGAGCCGACAAACCCGGCTCCAATTGCCAGTACGGCCAGTATTAGCAGAGGAGCCGTCATGACCGGCTTTGATTCATGAGCATGCCCGCCGTGGCTTTCAGAACCGAAGAAAGCCACAAAAATAAGCCTGAACATATAAAAGGCGGTCATAAAGGCTACCAGCGATCCCAGGGCGTAAAGCAGCATGTTTCCGCTGGCATAAGCCCCTAAAAGGATTTCGTCCTTGCTCCAGAAGCCTGACAGCGGGGGAATCCCAGCCAAAGCCAGGGCGCCGATGACAAATGTCCAGGTAGTCACCGGCATTTTATGGGCCAGCTGCCCCATCTTCCAGATATCCTGTTCGCCGTCAAGGGCATGAATCACGCTGCCCGCTCCCAGGAACAACAGGCTTTTGAAAAAAGCATGCGTCATGAGATGGAACATGCCAGCCGTCATGGCGCCGATACCCATGGCCATGACCATATAGCCCAGCTGGCTCAAAGTAGAGTAGGCCAGGATACGCTTAATGTCGTTTTGCACCAGGGCGATGGAAGCGGCAAATAGGGCGGTGAAACCGCCGACGGCCGCTATCAGCAGCATGGCTTGCGGAACGGCGCTGAAGATGAAGAAGGCCCTGGCCAGAAGATATACCCCGGCCGCCACCATCGTTGCGGCGTGAATCAACGCGCTGACCGGGGTGGGACCTTCCATCGCATCAGGCAGCCACACATGCAGGGGAAACTGGGCCGATTTCCCGACCGGGCCCGCGAACAGCAGAAATGCTATGGGGACTAGAACCGCCAGGTTTTGATAACCCGCCAGCCGGTCCGCCAGGGTTCCATAATCCAGATTGCCAAACAACACCGCCAAAAGCAGAATGCCCAAAAGGAAGCCGAAATCGCCAACCCGGTTGGTAATAAAGGCCTTTTTAGCGGCTTCTTTAGCACTTTCACGCCCGAACCAGAAGCCGATCAGTAAATAGGAACACAACCCTACCAGCTCCCAGAACACGAAAACCTGTCCGAAGTTGCTGGATAAGACCAGGCCCAGCATAGAACCGGCGAAAATGCTCTGGTAGGCGAAATAGCTGGCCAAACCCGGGTCTCCCTCCATATATCCCAGGGAGTAGATCTGCACCAGGAGTGCTACGATGG
Source organism: Syntrophomonas sp. UBA5494 (assembly GCF_002426325.1). Taxonomy (NCBI): domain Bacteria; kingdom Bacillati; phylum Bacillota; class Clostridia; order Eubacteriales; family Syntrophomonadaceae; genus Syntrophomonas; species Syntrophomonas sp. UBA5494. The sequence goes on from NZ_DIPG01000098.1 coordinate 35,058, forward strand.
TCACCACCAAAAGCATCACCGTACTCAGCGGGTCGATGAGAATGCCCATATCCACACGCAGGCCGGGCATATCAAGCCAGCGCACCGACTCCACAAAAACCTGCCCGGGCGGGCTGGTGAAAACCTCTGCGGCTATCAGTATGGAGTACAGGAGTGCGAGTCCGATAGCCAGTATAGAGGTGGCGGCAGCCACTTTGGGCCAGCGGTGCAGCAGCAGGCCGATGATCACAAAAGCGAGAAAGGGCAGGACTGGTATGATCCAGGCTCCCTGAAGTAAATCGTTCATATGATGCGCTCCCTCCTCACCATTTCATCAGATTGAAATCACTCAAGTCGACAGACTTTCTATGCCGGTATATGGATATGATCAAGGCCAACCCCACTGAGACCTCAGCGGCGGCCACCACTATGATAAAAATGGCAAATAGCTGTCCCACCGCCTGATCAGGATTTATAAAATGGTTGACCGCTACAAAATTGATATTTACGGCATTTAACATCAATTCGATGGACATCAAGATAGCCACCGCGCTGCGTTTGGATAATACTCCATAAACCCCGATGCCAAAAAGACAGGTGGACAGGATCAAATAATGCGTAAGTCCGATCACTGTTCCTCAACTCCCCTCGCCAGGATAATAGCCCCCACCACTGCCAGGAGCAGGAGCACTGCCGCTGCCTCAAAGGCTATTACATAATTGCCCAGTAATAATCCGGCCAGAAGACCTACGGCGTCTTCAACCGTCCGGCCTTTAACCTCGGGCAGCTCGCTGAACCAGATGGCTGCAACCAGGCCTATGGTCATTACCGCAGCAATATATCCCCCCCAGAGGTGGGTTCCCAGGCTGGGATTGAAACGGTTGGTCTTATGGGCTTCGCCATGCATGACCAGCATGATGGCGAATATGATCAATACCGAGATGGCGCCGGCATATACCAGGATCTGCACCAGGCCCAGAAATGCCGCTCCCAGATTGAAGAACAGGGCGGCCACCCCGATAAAGGTCAGGATCAAGGCCAGGGCACTGTGGACTATGTTGCGGCTTAACACCATACCCAAAGCGCTCAGCAATGTAATCGAGGCGATTAAGACAAAGACCAGGTCATTGATAATCATTAGGCTCACTTCTCCTCACCTCCGGCCTGAGTCTTGCGCTCTTTGGCAACAAAAGCTTGCGCTACTTTACGGGCTTTTTCCTTATCATCGACGATCAAGGCCGCCATCTTATCCCGTTTCTTTTCATCAGCCTGGAGCAAATTCGCCAGGACGGCGGCATCTTCTTCTGTGTCCACATATTTGGCCAGAACTTTCTGGCCCCCCTTGGATAAGGCGGTTTTCATAGCCTGAAGCTGCTTGAGCCGTTTGGCTTCGGCCTCTTGTTCCGCGTCCGGCTTGAGCGCATCCTGAGGTATCAGCTCTGCTCCCGTTCCCCCGGCGTCTACCTGCGCACCGGTCGGAGGAAAATAAACCTTTTTGATTTGATCGCGCTGGTCGGTTGAAAGCTCGAAATCATGCACAAAAAATAGTGTATTGGTGGGGCAGGCCTCCACACACAGGTTGCAGAACATGCAGTACTGCAGATCTATGGTGTAGCTGACCAGGCGTTTCTTCTTAGAACCCTCAATAGGCGCAGTCTCAAAACTGAGCACATTATTAGGGCAGGCTTTGGTGCACATCCCGCAGACAATGCAGTTTTTATAATCGAACTCCAGACAGCCCCGGAAGCGCTCCTGCAAGTAAGGCCGTTGTTCCGGATACTGAATGGTCTTGGGCTTTTCCACCCCGTGTTTCAGGGTGATCCCTAAACCTTTCAAGAGTCCTTTACCAATCATTTTTCATCACCATCCCATCCCGCGGAAGAACTCTATCCCCAGTCCGGTGATCAGTATATTGGCCAGACTGACCGGGATAAGCACTTTCCAGCTAAAAGACATCAGGTGATCCATGCGAATGCGGGGGAAAGTCCATTTCATCCACATGAATACCAGCATAATCAAATAGGTTTTTATAATGATCCATAACCAGGAAGGCAGCCAGGGCCCCTGACCGCCGCCAAAAAACAACGTAGCCGCCAGGGCTGACACCGCCACCAGGTTGGTATATTCCGCCAGGAAAAACAAGGCCCAGCGCATGCCGGTATACTCGGTATAAGCGCCTGCTGTCAATTCCTGCTCAGCTTCGGGCATATCGAAAGGCCCCCGGTTCAATTCAGCGGTGGCAGCAATAAAATAGGTCAGGAAGGCCACCGGCTGCAAGAGAATGAACCAGTACCGGTTTTGCGCAGTCACTATTTCGGAAAGATTCAAGGACCCGGCAAGCATAACCACTCCCAGCAGGGAAAAAGCCAGGGGGATTTCATAACTGATCATCTGGGCCACCGAGCGCATGGCCCCCAGCAGTGACCATTTATTGTTCGAGCCCCAGCCTGCCATCAACAGGCAGATGGTGGAAAGGGAGCCCAGCGAAATAAAGTAGAACAGACCTACATTGAGATCCACCACCGCCATGCCTTGTCCCAGAGGCAAAACCGCATAAAGCATGACTGCTATCACAATGAAAAGCATAGGCGCGGTCATAAAAATCCAGCGGTCCGCCTGTGAGGGGATGATATCCTCCTTGGTCAAAAGCTTCATGGCGTCGGCAATGGTCTGAAAGGCGCCAAAAGGCCCCAAACGGTTGGGTCCCAACCGTTCCTGAATAAAACCTGATATCTTACGCTCCAACCATATCAGGACGATGACGTTCAGGGTGACGATCGCTACGATAATCGTCCATTGCCCGATAAGCAATATCAAATCAGCCCAAATCGGTGGCAGCCCCAGGCTCACCATCCAGGAGGTCAGAATTTGTGCAATATTGGTAAACAGATGTTCCATGGTATCCAACTCCCCCTTTAGTTAACGGTCTGACTCACCCAAAACCGGATCAAGTGTGGCGATATTGGTGATGACGTCCTGCAGTTTGCCGCCCCGGCAAATCAGCGGCAGAACCATCAGATTAATGAACGATGGGGCGCGCACATGCACACGGTAAGGCTTGTCACTGCCATCGCTGACCAGGTGGAATCCCAATTCGCCTTTGG
>NZ_DIPG01000098.1:38469-38713 GCF_002426325.1 Syntrophomonas sp. UBA5494
CAAAGCGGGGATAGATGCCGTAGGGGTCGTCGCGGCGCAGATCATAATCAACCCCGCTGGCCCGCAAATTGGGACCGGTTACCCCATAGGCGACAGCGTCTTGAGCCGAAAGAATGCCCACATCTTTGCAGCGCTCCTGCAGGATTTCGTTGCCGCTGATCAGCCCGTGATATTCCGCTATCATTCCGGGCAGATCGTTGATAAAGCTTTCCACCGCGGGGTAAAAGCTCTCCGGCAGGTCGGC
>NZ_DIPG01000098.1:38894-39962 GCF_002426325.1 Syntrophomonas sp. UBA5494
AACATATCCATTATCCGCTCCCGGTCCCGGAAGCAATAAACCATACCGGTAGTAGCCCCCAGGTCGATAGCCAGACTGCCTACGAAAATCATGTGAGAGGCAATCCTGGACAATTCCGATACTATGACCCGGATATATTCCGCCCTTTCCGGCACGATAATGCCTGCCAGCTTCTCCACCGCCTGGACGTATCCCAGAGTGGGCAGATGAGAAGCCAGATAATCCAGCCGTGAGGCATAAGGAACAAATTGCGCATAGGTGCGGCTTTCGGCAATTTTCTCCACCGAGCGGTGCACATAGCCCACGTGGACGATGGCGTCTTTCACTTCCTCGCCGTCCATTATGGCTTCGACATGGAGACCGCCGTGAGTGCTGGGATGCTGCGGGCCGATATTTATAGTATAGGTTTCCGTTTCGATCATGCCTCAAACCCCCTTCCCGAAGTCTTTGCGCAGGGGATGACCGCTGAAGTCATCAGGAAGCAAAACCCTGACCAGGTTGGGATGATCAGTAAACTGAATCCCCATCAGATCATAAGCCTCCCTTTCCTGCCAGTCAGCGGTAGGATATATGGCGATAAGTGAAGGTACACTAGGATTCTGGCGCGGAACCCTCACCTTGACAGCAATCTTTTTATCATGGGCCGGAATCCCGTAGAGGTGGTATACCACTTCGAATTCTTCCCCATAGTCTACGGCATCCAAGTTGCCCAGGTAGTTCATGCCCCAATCATCATAGAGAGACGGCATAACTGCAGGAAGTGCCCCAGGCTCTATCTTGAGATAGGCGAAATACTGGTCATAGCTCACTTCCAAAGGTTTAAACCGTTCATTAAGAGCAGCGGCCAGCTCTGCCATATGGTTGTCCTTAGCAGTATTAGACTCCTCTGCCATATCAGTAATCACCCCGCTCAACTTTCTTTTTCAATTCCAAGAGCCCGTGGAACAAGGCTTCTGGCCGGGGAGGGCACCCGGGCACGAATATATCCACTTTGAACAGGGTATCAGCCCCGGGGAGAATGCTGTAGCCGTCCCGAAAAGGCCCCCCGCTGGTGGCGCAATTGCCCAT
>NZ_DIPG01000119.1:0-313 GCF_002426325.1 Syntrophomonas sp. UBA5494
CTGTAGTTCGTTAAAAAAGAGACAATCTGGCTGCCGGTTTGAACCATGACCTCGCAACCCTGACAATCGAACGATTCATTTCTGCACACCCGGTTTAAGTATGAACCAGAGCCTGGTTTAGTCTTTAAACCGCGAAACAAGTACGACCTCCTTGCCTGTTTATTTATCGTTACCGAACGCTTCTTATAATTGTTATAGCAATTATTGTGCCATTCCATGGCATTTCGGTCTGTCCCTTAAATTACCTGGTAAGCCAGCTATCAGGCCAGTGTTGCCAGGTGTATTGTACGCCGGACACCATCCTACAATCAGG
>NZ_DIPG01000119.1:395-1032 GCF_002426325.1 Syntrophomonas sp. UBA5494
ACACCATCCTACAATCAGGACATAATTCGACATTTGCCACTTCTCACTGTCAGCCACATCATAATAATGAAAATTCGCTGAAAGCACGCTAAGCGGAACTTAAATCATTGAGTCTGAGGCTGGAATTCAATGCGTTTTTTGAGGACCACTATTAAGGAATCTTTTCGCCCGGGTTGCTGCCGGCTGGAATGAAGGGGGCATCGAAGTAACTGGATGAATGAGATCTGGAGGAAAGTTTGGGGCGCCTGTCGCCCCTGCCGAACGCACCAAAAAGCAGCCGGCTCATATTATAAGCCGGCTGCTCGCGTCAATGACTGTTTAAGGTTAAAGGTTACATCATGGGAGGCATTCCGCCGCCTCCGCCCATGCCCATACCCTTGTCTTCCATGGGTTTTTCGGTGATGACTGCTTCGGTAGTCAAGACCATGGCGGCAATGCTGGCAGCATTTTGCAATGCGGAGCGGGTTACCTTGGCAGGGTCGATAATCCCGGCCTTGATCATATTTTCGTATTCATTGGTCAAAGCGTTGTAACCAATGCCGGTTTCGGAGTTACGTACTTTCTCAACCACCACGGAGCCCTCTTTGCCTGCGTTGTTAGCAATCTGGCGCAGCGGTTCTTCCAGGGCTTTCTTGAC